>JANOUN010000977.1:0-15444 GCA_031416875.1 Planctomycetota bacterium
CGCTGCTGGATGGCAGGTTTCGCATCCACCATGCGGTTCATGACGGTGTTGAAGTCCTCCGGTCCAATAACTGGTGTCGTGATGGCGGGCACTTTTGGCGGCGAGGTTTTTTGAAGCGGTGCAGATTTTCTGACGGCATCCTGACCACTAGCCATACAGACAATCATCATCCCGAAACAGAACCCCGCGCCCTTCGACCAATCTCGGTGTCTGATACAGTTCATTGGAAAGCTCCCGAAAAGAATTCCTTGATGTAACGCCGCCATGATTCTCACCACCAGAGATTGTAACAACTCCGCGTTCTATGGAATATCGTTCCTGGTTTTTTTGGTCCCGACATCTGGTGAAACCGACCTTCGCTGAATTTGCTTTTGTGAAGACTGTCGTATCAGCCCTTACGCGAGCCGAACACAATCAAAAGAATTCCGCCAACAACTGCCAGCCCGCTGATGGTACAGGCCAGGTGCGATTCGATGCCGCTGTGGCAGTGATGGGTCCGGCATCAATGATAACGTCGCGACTCGTATAGGGAATGCCGCGATACGACAGCGCTACAGCACCCGCTCCAATCAATACGAATCCGATCAGGGCTAAAATTTGTAACGCATAAGACCAGCTCCTTACATTTAACGGGACTCTGTCTTGAGTTGTCATTGCTCACGCCGCAAGCAACAAAAAAAAGCCGACGTGGTGAAACCCAAAGGATTTCACCGCGTCGGCTTACTCTTTAACTCGCCAACTGATCTGAACCAGCTTGCGATTTATTTAGTCGTCCGAATGCCACAAACTGATGTTTCGACACCAAAGATCGGGCACATCATCCGTGGATATTAGCGTTGCGAATCCGAAAGGCAATGCGGTCTCCGAATAACTTTCATATTTGATGGGATTTCACTTCACGCGTTTGCTGCGGGTTCTTTCCACGTTTTCCGGTATCGTTCTCATCGGGATGGTGACCGGCTATCATTCTGTTCGCCTAAAATGAAGCAGTGACAAAATCCGGTTGGTGCGATGTGATTTGTGATCCACGATGGGCTCAACCCCACAGGAGATGGGCGATTAAGACACAGGGCGAAATAGAAGCAGCTGTTTGCGACGGAGTGTCACGGTTTGAGCATGATTTCATGGGCCGCGGTCCCAAAGACATCCGCGCCCATCTGATTGGCGATTTATTGGTGGTTCGACTGCAGGGAGTTCTGACCGCCGCCGAACAGCATTTGGTGACGACACTTCCTCCTGAGAAAGGCCGCGATCTGTTGAAACAAGTCAGAACCCAACTGATCGAGATCGCCAGACCCGCACTGGAAACTCTGATCCGCGACATCACGGGCTCCAAACCGCTCAGCATGCACCATGACATCAGCACGATCACAGGGGAGGAAGTTGTGATTTTCTCGCTCGTCGAATCACCGGTATTCCGATCCACGACAAACAAGGCTCGATAAAGGAACCGGACAAAAGCTACGTCGATGGGTGACACTTCCGCGTGTCAACGAGGGCCCAGAGTTTGGTGTATTCGCGGTCAGTGCTCATCACGGGTTCCGCGCCTTCTCCAGAGGAATAACCTCGCGATTATCGCTCGAAGTAGCTGCGAACTGCGTGCGGCGACAGGATTCCTCATCTACACTTCGCCGACTTGCGAACAACGCGATTAGTCATGGAGCATAGCCTTCGTGCGCCATGTTGGCGCCGCCGCATGCATTTGTCATGCTTGACGTGAATTCATCGGACAACGCAGACCCTGCACTTCAAAACCAGAAGCTTCCCGGCACTCATGTGACCGGTACACGCACGACCGAACGTCTGAATTGAACAGAAACAGAGATGGACAAACAACTGGACACATTACCGACCACAGCCAAAACAGTCGAAAACCTCGAAGTCAAAGATGCTCAGGTCATTTTCACGAACGTGTGGAATGAACTTGAAGCCGAGTTCGGGCACGAGAATTTGAGATTCTCAAAAGAACTGATTTTGCTTGGTGGTGCACCGGGAGCCGGCAAGGGGACAAACACAGAGTTCATCCTGAAAGCACGTGATCTGACCTGCGAACCGATTGTGGTGAGTTCCCTCCTGAGCACTCCGCAGGCATTGCGCATCAAGGAGGCTGGTGGAATGGTGGGTGATCGGGAAGTCGTGGAGCTGGTCTTCCGGAAACTGCTGGAAAAAGAGTACCGCGACGGCTGCGTGCTCGACGGCTTTCCACGCACGCAAGTTCAGGTGGAATGCCTGAATCTTCTGGTCCACAAAATGAACCAGCTCAGCCGCGAGTATCGCGAAACCCCGCTTGCGATCAATTTTCGGAAGCCCACCATTCACGTGATGGTGCTCTTTGTGGACGAGAAGACAAGCATCGAGCGTCAGTTAAGCCGAGGACGCGAAGTGGCGGAGTGGAATGTCAAAGCAGTTGTTGAGGCAACAGAACTCCGAGAGGAACGGGCGACAGACCTGGACCCGGAGGCCGCCAGACGCCGCTACCGCGTCTTCAAGGACGAAACCTGGGAGGCGCTGCAGTCGCTCAAGGAGATCTATCACTATCACTTCGTTAACGCTCAGGGGTCCATCGAGAGCGTTGAACGAAATATTCGGAACGAACTGGACTACCAGTCATCTCTGGAACTCGATCCGGAAACTCACGATGCCGTCAGGCGTCTTCCGCTCGCGAGTGATCTCATCACGCACGCACGCCAGGAGCTTGTCCGACGCATGGACAGCTACCAGCTTGAGCACCGCAGACTGTTTCACAAAGTGATTCGCTTAATCGAAGAGCGTTTCATCCCGATCGTCATTCGACATGCGATCCCCGGCATGGCGATCGTGAATTCGGAAGACCCTCTGTTCGACGACCCTCTGGCCCTGGCGATGGTCATCGACATTTTCGCCGAGCGTGGATATCGGGCAGTGGCAAATGTGAATCGCGCTGAGATTCCGGAGAGCGTGAATCTGGAAACTGGACGGATCACCTGTTCGACCAAGAGAATCTACCGCTTCGAAATCCGATTTGCCGGCTCCGAAATCCGCCGCGGCGGCGGATAGCATCATCTGTGATGGCCGAGCTCAAAGCGGTGTCATTGTGTGCTGAGTTTGTTGCCGTGAATCGCTTCCCTCAAATATTGCCCACTGCGCGAGCATCCCGTCGGACAATTCGTCCGCCCAAAACAGGAAGCCGGGTGTAATGCGCTCCTCAAGTCGCTCGATTCGAAAACGCGTTGGGGTTGATTGCGTGGAAGACATGGCGTGAGAACCCGTTTGAGATCGTAATCCCCGCACGACTGCGGTCCTGGAAATCCTGAGACTGATATTCCTCCGGATCCATGCCAAACGCAGCTCAAGTTACGTGGATGCCTGTGTGAAAAAACTTGACCAAAGGGCTTTTGATCACTTCCAGCGATTACTTTCTCCAAAAAATGAATCTCCGGCCGTGTTCGTATGCCACTTCGTTCATTCACGCGGGTGACATTCTCTCAATCGCCGGATAGAATGCAGCGAGCTTTGCAGAGTGCACCGATTGATTCTGCAGAGGTATCAGGATCTCCTGAATCAGGGATTCAGCCTGTCAGGGAACTGGTCGTTTTTTTCCTTGCTGTGCAGTTTCGGTATGATGCAGCATTCGAAAGCTGCACGACCACGCAATACGTTGAAGGGACCATATTTGTACGTGATGAGAGATTCGATTTATGTCTGATCCACACGCTGCTGCCGGGAACTTCGAAAGCTCTGAACTGAAATCGATGGCGAACGAGTTAACGTTTCGCTCGTCACCGGAGGCCACGCTCGGGGTGGAGCTGGAGTTTCAGATCATCGATCGCGAAAGCCGGGACCTGGCTCCGGGTGCTGTGCGCATTCTGAAGGAATGCGAGGGGGAAGCGATTCCGAATGTGACGGCTGAGTTGATGCAGTCGATGATCGAGTTCAAGACAGGCGTTTGTCGAAATGTGAGCGAGGCTCAACAGGAACTCGTGCTCAATCTGAGGAGAGTTCGGAACATTGCCAGTTCCCTGGGCTATGAACTTGCGATGGGAGGCACTCATCCGTTTCATCGCAGCGGCTCGGACGTCGTGTTTCCCGCTGAGCGTTATGAACGCATTCAGGAACGGCTCTCCTGGCTCACCGGGCAGCGCGTCGTCTTCGGGCTGCACGTACATGTTGGCGTTCCCAGCGGCGATATCGCGATGGGCGTAATCGGTATGCTCGTGCAATATCTGCCCCACCTGGTCGCGGCGTCCGCGAATTCGCCGTTCTGGCAGGGAGTTGACACGGGGTTGGCATCGACGCGGGTGGCGCTGTACCGCTTATTGCCTCATGCCGGCGTGCCAAGTCACTTTCGTGACTGGAAAGAATTCCGCAACTATTACCGAGTGATGCGGGACTGTCGCGCCATGCAGTCGACGAAGGACATTTATTGGGACATCCGCCCCTGCCCGCAGTTTGGCACCATTGAGATCCGCATTTGTGACATGCCGGATTCACTCGCCACGACATTTGGTCTGGTGGCACTGATCCGGAGTCTGGTCATCTCGGCTCAACGGCTTCTTGAAGAGAAGCCTCTGCTCCGCCGCGGCGATATGCGGCGGCGCTGGATTGCCATTGAGAACAAGTGGCTGGCAACACGCTACGGATTAGAGGCGATGTATATCCGAACCCCCAGCGGCAAACGGGCGACTCTGGTGCAGGACCTGACGGATCTGATCAGCCGACTGACGCCGATTGCCCGCGAATCGGGCGACTATCCGTTTTTGTCCGCCCTGCTGCCGATCGACAAATTTCAATCGGGCGCCGACAGCCAGCGCCGGCTGTATCGCGACACCGGGAGCTGGCCGGCTCTGGTCGATCACATGACGACGCATTTGGCGGGGGAGTTGAAGAACGCTCATGTGTGAATTGATGGGATTATCATTTGACCGGCCGATTTCTGCCGACTTCTCCATTCGCGAGTTTGCGCTGCGCGACACCGACAATGCAAATGGATGGGGACTGGCCTGGTATCCGGATCGTTCGGTGACCATCATCAAGGAGCCGCTGGAATGGCGACAAAGTTCCCACACGAAGTTCCTTGAGACCTATCATGGCCTGCATTCACATCTCTACATTGCCCATGTGCGGCATCAGACGACCGGTGGTTTGCCGACTCACTCCGACACGCATCCGTTCAGTCGTGAACTCGGCGGGCGAGAGTTCTGCTTCGCCCACAACGGTACCGTGCCAGCCTTTCGGGATCTGGCCCTGAGTCGATATCAGCCTGTGGGTGGCACGGATTCCGAGCATGTGTTTTGCCACCTCCTGGCAAAGATCGCTGAACGCGACGATCTGTTGAACAGTGAGTCCAGTTGGGAATGGCTTCATCAGCAATTGGGCGCGTTGAATCAGCACGGTAAGTTAAACTGCCTGATGTCCGACGGCGACCGGCTGTTCTGTTATCACGACGCGGCTGCGTGGAAGGGACTGAATCTGCGCCGCGTCAGCATCAGAGAGGGACAGGAAAGGCACTTCGAGGATGTGGGCATCGCCGTCGATGTCAAGAAAGACGGCCAAGCGCAGCCCGTCAATTACGGCTATGTCATCGCCACCTGTGCGCTCAGCAAAAATGGCTGGACCAGCTTCCACCCCGGCGAATTGATTGTCCTGGAAGGAGGCACCGTCTGCTTCTCAAGCCTGTCCGAGCAGCGGATCGTTCCAAAGCATTCAGGCAGCCATCAACAGTGAAAGTCACCAACTGTTTTTCTGGAGTCTGTTCAATCGGCATCCGCGCGTTCGCCCGGTTCAACACATGATCAACCCAGCCGCCCAGCGCTGATCGTTTTGGTCATCCGATGCCTTGCGAATACCAAAACCCTCTGCCGCGCTGAAACAAACGGACCGAAATCGTCGTTCAATACGGGGTTTATCGCATTGAACGCTGTGCTTCCACCGTCGAAGTTCGATTTTTCGTCATTGCGCCTGCCATCATATCGTTGACAAGCGTGCTGACATCTGCGGTAATCGGGGTCCGCACTCTTTTGCCCACCTGTCGCTGCGGTGGTTTGCCGCGCGTATTCGTTGAGGAATCACATGAGTTCTGATGCCCGCCGATTAGATCGTTTCTTCCCCATTTTCGTTCTCATCGCCGTCTGTTCTGATGTTCGAGCTGCCGACGAAATCAATTACAACCGCGATGTGCGGCCGATTCTGTCAGATACCTGCTACAAGTGTCATGGCCCGGATGCGGCGGAACGGAAGGCCGGCCTGCGGCTGGATTCGCACGACGGCGCTGTCGCTAAGCTGGAATCGGGGGCCACGGCCATCGTGCCCGGTAAGATCGACGAAAGCGAACTGCTCGCGCGGATTCAGTCCACTGATCCGGATCTCATCATGCCGCCTGTGGCCAGCGGGAAGAAGCTGACGGCGTCGCAGATCGAAACGCTCACGAAATGGATTGCACAGGGAGCCAAATACAAGGGCCATTGGTCATTCATTCGGCCTCAACGGGCCGCTTTGCCAGCCGTCAGTGAAGAAGCCTGGTGCCGAAATCCCATCGATCGCTTTGTGATGGAGAAACTCGACACGGCCGGTTTAAGACCATCGGCGGAAGCAGATCGAGTCACCCTCATTCGGCGCGTCACGCTGGATCTGACCGGATTGCCGCCGACGCCTGACGAAGTGCAGGCGTTCCTCGCGGATGCTGATTCGAATGCGTACGAAAACGTCATCGATCGATTGCTTGCGTCACCGCGATTTGGTGAACAGATGACGCGGTACTGGCTGGACCTGGTGCGCTACGGCGATTCGCACGGACTGCATCTGGACAACGAACGAGCCCTCTGGAAATATCGCGAATGGGTCATCAACGCGTTCAATGCCAATAAGCCATTCAATCAGTTTACAGTCGAACAGCTTGCCGGTGATCTGCTGCCTGATTCCACGATCGATCAGAAGATTGCAACTGGATTCAATCGCTGCAATGTTTCTACCAGCGAAGGCGGTTCGATCAACGAAGAAGTCCTGGTTCGCTACGCCGTCGATCGCACCGAAACCATGTCGACGATATTTATGGGGATGACACTGGGCTGCGCAGTTTGTCACGACCATAAGTTTGATCCGGTGACGCAGAAGGAGTTTTACCAGCTCTTTGCCTTCTACAATGCGTCAGCCGATGCCGCGATGGATGGCAATGCACTGGCCCCGCCACCAACGATCAAGGTGCCCACTTCCGAACAGACCGCGAGGATCGCGGACCTCGACACGAAGATTGCATCCGCGAAAGTACAGATCACGTCGGCACTGGCTGCTGTGGACTATGTTGACCCCGGCGCCGGAACCGTCCCGGCCCCGTTGGAGCCAGCCGAGTTGATCTGGATCGAAGATGAAACTCCTGCGGGTGCTCAGTTGCAGGGCGACACGCCCTGGGAATTTGTGTCGGCTCCGGATCATCCGGTGCACACGGGGATGAAGTCGACGCGCCGCAAGGCGGACGCCATGAGCCAGCATTTCTTCACGGGAGTCAGCCCTGGTCTGAAGATCGGCGAAGGCGACAAAATGTTTGCTTACTGCTGGCTCGATCCGACGAATCCTCCAACAACCATCATGCTGCAATTCAACGACGGCAACTGGAATCATCGCGCGTTCTGGGGGGAAGACACGATTGCCTTCGGAGCTGGTGACGTTCCCGAGCATCGATCGATGGGGCCGTTACCTCCGACGGGGCAGTGGGTTCGCCTGGAAGTCGATGCGGCACATGTCGGACTGGCTGCGGGAGCGGAACTCAACGGCTGGGCGTTTACGCAGTTCGGCGGCACCGTCTATTGGGATCATGCGGGAAGCGTCACGAAGACTCCGCAGGGCAGCCATGTATTCGAATCACAAATTGCCTGGGAAGTGTTTGACCGTGCGATTGAAAAATCGACTGTGCCACAGCCCGTACGTGATGCGATCAAGGTGGAAGTTGAAAAACGCACACCCGAGCAGACAAAACTTATTCGAGACCACTTCGTGCAGTTTGTGCATCCAAAAACCAGAGCGATCTTCGATCCACTGCAGAAGCAAGTGGATGACATGACCAAACAACGCAGCGAAACCGACGCGGCGATTGCCATTACGATGATCATGGAAGACCTGCCTCAGCCGCGCCAAACATTTGTGCTCAAACGCGGTGAATACGACAAGCCCGGTGACAAGGTCGAGGCAAACGTGCCCGCGATGTTTCCGCCGCTGCCGGACAGTGCACCGAAAAACCGCCTGGGCCTCGCAAAATGGCTGGTCGATGCATCACATCCGCTCACCGCGCGAGTGGCCGTGAATCGTTATTGGCAACAGTATTTTGGCGCGGGCATTGTCAAGACGGCGGAAGATTTTGGAATGCAGGGACAGTGGCCGACAAATCCGAAATTGCTCGACTGGCTGGCCGTGGAATTTGTCGAGAG
Source organism: Planctomycetota bacterium (assembly GCA_031416875.1). Classification (GTDB taxonomy): domain Bacteria; phylum Planctomycetota; class Planctomycetia; order Planctomycetales; family Planctomycetaceae; genus SXXK01. The sequence continues at coordinate 8,397 of JANOUN010000977.1, forward strand.
CGGCTGGGACATCAAGGCGTTTCAGAAACTGATCGTAATGTCCGGCACGTATCGTCAGTCATCCTCCGTATCGCCCGAACTGTTGTCCGCCGACCCCGAAAACGCACTGCTCGCACGCGGTTCGCGTTTCCGCCTGGATGCCGAAGTCGTTCGCGACAGTGCGCTGGCGATGAGCGGCCTGCTGTCAGAGGTTTACGGAGGCAAGAGCGTACGACCATATCAGCCGGATGGCATCTGGGAATCCGTGGCTTTCGTCGGCAGCACAACTCAGAATTACAAACGCGACGACGGCGAGGCGCTTTACCGGCGCAGTCTGTACACGTTCTGGAAGCGCACGGCACCGCCGCCATCGCTGATGGCCTTCGACGCGCCGTCGCGCGAAACCTGCGTCGCCCGGCGCGCCCGGACGAACACCCCGTTGCAGGCGCTGGTCCTGATGAACGACACGCAGTACGTTGAAGCCTCGCGTCAACTCGCTGCGCGGATGATGACCGAAGGCGGCGATTCGGCAGCGAAGCAACTCACGTTCGGCTTTCAGTTGTGTACCGCCAGGATTCCCGGCGAACACGAACTGCAGGTGCTCACCCGAGTCCACGCTGCTCAGCTCGCCCATTACCAGGCCAACCCTGCCGAAGCGGAGAAGCTGCTTGTCATCGGCGCCTCTCCGCGCGTCGCTGGCCTCGACGCTGCCAGCTATGCCGCCATGACCATGATGGCCAATCTGATCCTGAATCTGGATGAGACGATTACTAAGGAGTGATGTCAATGACAGCTCAGGACTGGTTCGGCGTGGGCGTTCGCCTTTGCGCATTTTGGCCGCTGCTTCTTTCGTTTCAGAACTTTCTCGACTTTATTGTCGCGCAGGCAGGTTGGTCGTACGGGCCGCTCGCGTCTTCCGATACCTCGCACGAAAGCTATCTTCTGTATGCTTTCGGGCACGGCGTTTTGGGATTGATGCTTCTTTGGAACGCACGCAAAATTACGCATTTCACATATTCACGCCCCGATGATGGCGGTGCTGCTGAATAAGAGCCCGTCCTGGTAAATCCATGTCTTCTCTACCGCGTATGGACCGATCGATTGTCAAACGTACGACGCTTGACCAACAAGGCAAGGATGTCGGAGTGCTTCACGCAACTCCAGCGGATCGCATCCTGATGGTCTGGCCGTTGACTTTGATGGCATGGGAATTCAAGGAACCAAACGTTGTTCAACCCAGACTTCAAAGACATGTTGTCCGCATTGTCCGCAGCAGGAATTGACTTCCTGCTCGTCGGTGCCTACGCCCTGGCAGCGCATGGTTATCCACGGGCGACAGGCGATCTGGATCTTTGGGTTCGCGCCGATTCGCAAACTGCGCCGAAGGTCTTTCGAGTTCTCGCCGAATTTGGTGCGCCGATGCACGACCTGACCGTCGATGACCTTTCGGCTCCCGGGATCGTCTTTCAGATTGGCGTTGAGCCGTCGCGAATTGATATTCTCACCTCTGTGTCCGGCGTTGAATTCGATGCGGCATGGCATAATCGAATGGTCGTCAGAATTGACGGAATGGACATCCCTGTGATCGGACGCAATGACCTGGTTGTCAATAAACGGGCCAGTGGACGACCAAAAGATATTGCAGACGCAGAAACCCTCAATCCGACAGATTCATAAGTGTTGGCGGCAATCAACGCTGTGCCGGCAAACTGCAACGCATTACGAGAGCTGTTGAGAGGAATTACAAAGACCGTCCGCAGTCGACCGTCATAGATTTCGTCTTGTACGATGATCGCCGGTCTGCGTCCCTGTTGTTCTCGTCCGCCGTAGGGACGCCCGAGAAATCATGATTTGACGCAGGATCCTTCAGCTCTCCTTCGATTGTGGACTGTGTGCGCAGCCATTGGTAGAATGACTTCGTTCGTCAGAGTGAATCGCTCGCTTTCCTCAAGGCGACCTTGGAATCCATTCCGTTGCAAGATCCCGCATGATGGAGAACTCAATGCAAACCGCAAAAGAGGTGATGGCGGATATTATTTCACGACAGCCTGAAGACAGCAGTTACGACGAAATTCTGCGGGAACTCGCCTACGCCCGCATGATCCAGCGCGGCCTGATGGACGCGGATGCCACTCGCATCGTCGCGGATTTGGACGTTCGATCCAGGATCGAGTCATGGCAGAAATAGTCTGGACCTCGGAAGCAGTCGAATGTCTGGACCAAATTCATGACTATATTGCCCGTGATAACGCAAAGGCGGCACACAAAGTTATCGCTGGGATTTACGACAAGATTCAGATGTTGAGCAGACAACCCAGAATCGGCCAGCGATACGCCGGGATTGCCGATCGAGAAGTCAGAGAGATTCTCTACGGGCACTACCGCATCCCCTATCTCGTCCGCACTGAGGACCGCATCGAAGTCCTCGGAATCTTTCATGGTGCCATGGACATCGAACGCTATCTAAAGTAGGTCAGCGCGGCCAGTCAATTCGTTTGGTTATCAACGAGAGTCGGGCTGCATCACGATCGCTGATCGGACAGATTCGACTTTGGCTACCAATGCTCAACCGGGCCGTTGGGTGTCTTGACAAGAGCCGTCGGGACGGAACACATTCGTTCGCCGTGGCGTAAGCGGATTTGGTTGAGGATTTCGTCAAATTCGGCGAACGATTCGAATCGTCTCAGGCGGTCTTCAAGGTCTTCCGGGATGCCCAGGCGTGATCCGTACCATGCCGCAAACTTGCGGAACATCAGGCACGCGAAGTCATCATACTGCCGAGCCATGAGCGAAAAATGCTCGGACAGAAATCCGATTTGCTCATCAACGGTCGGTTCATACACATCAGTCTCGCCATTGGCCAGTCCTTGAATTCGACGAAAGATCCACGGGTCCAGCATCGCTCCGCGTCCGATTGCGACGGCCGCACAGCCGGTTTCACGCATCATGGAAAACGCGTCGTCCGGTGTTCTCACGTCGCCGTTGGCAATGATCGGCATCGAACGTACGGCAGCGACTGTTTGTCGAATTCCTTCCCGATCCACCGTTCCGTGAAACCCCTGCGACCGAGTGCGACCATGGACGGTCACCGCCGCCACACCGATTTCTTCAAGAGCGACAGCAAGTTCCGGTGCCGTGATCATACTGGCGTCCCAGCCGAGCCGCATCTTGACAGTCACCGGAAGTTTGACGGCGTCGATCACGCGGGAAACCATGCTGACGGCTCCTTCGACGTTGCACATCAGGCGCGCCCCGCCGCCGGAACTGTTGACCTTCGCCATCGGACAACCCATGTTGATGTCGATGCCTTCGTAGCCATGGTCCTGCAGCCAGAGGGCGGCTTTTACCAGATGGCTTGTTTCACCGCTGAAAATCTGAACTGACAGCGGTCGATCGTCCGGGCATGTTTCCACAAGGTCCAGTGACTTCCGGCGTTCGGACCACAGCATGGAGGCCAGCACCAGGTCTGTCGTCGCAAGTCCCAGTCCGCCGATACCTCGCAGTACCAGTCGAAACGCCAAATGCGTGTAACCTGCCAGCGGGGCCAGAAAGAATCGCGTCGGCAATGTGCGGCTACCGATCACAATCGGACGAGCGCACAAATCGGCGAGCGGAGCGGCGTCAGCCCTCCGGTACAACTCGGCCCCCTGCGTTCCGCCATCGAACACATGGCTCGTCGCGTAAGAATTGATGTCCATCTCCCGAGGCACGACCTAATCCTTCACATCTGCAACCGGCAACTGCCAGCCCAAAGCCTGCAATACGTCGATCACTTCCATCAGCGGCAAGCCGATGATGTTCGTCAGGCTTCCGGCAAACTGCGAAACAAACGCCGCCGCATTGGCCTGAATGGCATAACCTCCTGCCTTGCCAACGGATTCATTTGTTGAAAGATACCATTCAATCAGCGCGTCCGATACATCACAAAACGTCACGCTGGATTTTACAGTGAATTCACGCACATCGTTCCCCTGCGCCACAATCACTCCCGTCCAGACTTCATGCGTTCGTCCAGCCAGCCAGTCACGCATCCAGTATCGAACTTCTTCCTGCCATTTGGCCGGTTCAGGTTGTCCGAGGACTCTTTTGTGCTGCTGATCATCTTTTGCAATGACAATCGTGTCGGCGACGACGATGAAGGGAGAATGCGTCTTCCCTGCGCCCGAAAATACGTCTGACGTCGCCACCTGACGACTGACATCCTGATACTTGTCGCGCACGATCTCCAGCAGGCGGCGCTCGAAGCCCGCATCGTCAGACACGTCGTGAAAATCCGCTTCTGCTGAAGAAAGCGGGGGCATGATCTGCACGGCGTGCGCGCCAACGATCGACGCCAGCAATTCACGCCGTTGAGGTGATCGCGAACCCAGTACAACAAGATCTAAAACAGCCATTATTACTGCATGTCTCTGTGAAAATCGCGGTTTGAGGAGCAGCGATCTGCCACGTCCACTTTCATCTCCGATCGAAGAATCGTATTGTGCAACGACGAAAAATCAAAATCATGCGATTTGCATCCCGATCGCCGGGCACAGTCTTTCAGCAGTGAATGACCCAGCGCCAGCTTCGCCCTCAACTCATTCTCAAAGCCGTGACTCAAAAACACATGCGACAAAAAAAATGAGTGACAGAAAAATGGGAGCAAGAAACATTTACGTTCTGCGATTCATTTTTCTGTCACCCATTTTTGTGTCGCACCCGCCCCTCCTGCTGTTGAGAGCAGGTTGAAAATCTTCGCCTGACTACAAGAAACCAATGGTTAGTCGTATGGAGCACGTCGAACAGTCCTCTCAAGCTGCGATTTCAATAGTGAGCGAACATTGTCCAGACATCTTTCCTGTCACAGTTGCGGAATGATTCATCAGATCCCGGAACTGCAATCTGGTCAGCGTGCCGTATGCACGCGATGTGGATCGGCCTTCGCGCCGCCAGGGTGTCGTCGCACTACGGCCAGTCGGACGGCGGCTGCGGCTGTTGCGGCGTTTGTACTATTCTGGCCGGCTGTGTTGTGTCCAATCCTGGAGATTGAAAAATTCGGCATCCGACAGCAGTCCAGCATTCTGGGCGGAACAATTGAACTCCTGAAACACGGTAACTGGCTGGTCGGTGGAGTCGTGCTGCTGTTTTCGGTCGTTTTTCCGCTGACGAAAATTGTGCTGCTGCTGGAACTCAGTCTGCTCGAATTCCTGCATCAGCGGCATAAGGCGACGACGCTGCACATCATGGAACATGTCGGCAAGTGGAGCATGATGGATGTGATGCTGCTGGCGTTTCTGGTGATGCTGGTCAAACTTGGCAACCTTGTTCATTTTGAATTCGGGCCTGCAGTGTTTGCGTTCATCCTGTGCGTCGCCATGAGCATGGTGGCCTCGATTTCCTTTCATCCTCATGCCATCTGGGAGGACTCCGAATGAGCCTTTCGAAAGACGACGAAGCCACGCCATCAAAGAGACCAGCGACAGATTCTGCGGCACCAGTTTCCGCCGTGACGCAGTTTCCTGTGGCAGAAATTCGTGGAGCACGAGCCACATCCGCACTGCTGCTGTCGTCAAAAATGTGGTGGGCCACGGCGGCCTGTCTGGTGATCGCCTCCTGGCTGACGTGGCGTGCCATTCCAGCACAGGGGCCGACGATTGTCATTCAATTCCCGGACGGCCATGGACTCAAATCGGGTGATAGTGTCCGGCATCGAGGCATCGACGCGGGCACCGTTTCAGACGTGGTGCTCAGCGGTGACCTGTCTCAGATTTCGGCGTCCGTGACGTTGACTCCGGAAGCCGCAAAGCTGGCACGCGAAGGAACGCGATTCTGGATTGTACGACCACAACTCAGCCTGACGGGCATCAGTGGTCTGGAAACAGCCGTGGGTGCCAAGTACATCGCCGTCAGCCCAGGAGACCCGAACGGCGCTGTCCGAAAATCGTTCGACGGCCTGGCGACAGTCCCACCTGATGAAAATAGTGACAACGGGATCGATATTGTTCTCCGCAGCGACGCACGTCATGGCGTGACTGTCGGTTCTCCTGTCGCCTGGCGCGGAGTCGATGTCGGGCAGACCTTGTCCATTCATCTTTCGCCCGACGCGCGCTTTGTGGATATTCATGCAAGAATCCAGCCGGAGTATTCCCGGTTGCTGCAGAAAACCTCGCAGTTCTGGGTGACCAGCGGACTGGCTGTGGATGTCGGGTTGAGTGGTCTGCATCTGAATGCCGACTCGCTGAGTTCCATCGTGCGCGGCGGCGTATCGTTCGCCACTCCGACGGTGAGCGATGAAAAATCGTCCGTTCAATCCGGCCAGATGTTCGTGCTCCATGAAAAGCCCGATCCTGCCTGGCTGAACTCCGCGGCATCGCTGCCACTCATCGATTTCAGTCTGCCGCCGACCGTGATGATTCATGGCACACGCAAAACGACGATGCTGGGCATCCCGCGAACGCAGAAGTTTTCGATGAATGGATTGATCGTGCGGCGTGATTCAGTCACTCTGGAATTACTCACTGCCTCGGATGCCCTGCCAATGACGGCCGCTGCGGATGATGCCAGTGATTCGACTGCGGAATTTCGTATCGAATCGCCCGTCACGAACGTCGGAGCAACGATGACACTGCAGCAGAAGCCCGAGGCGGCAAACAAGGATGCTTTGACCGACACTTATCGTTGGCTGGTCAGCAGTGATCTCAAAGGCGACTATCCGGCCGCGAAACCCACCGACCTGCGTCTGCCGACTCAACCTGAAGACTGCTGCATCTGCCGCAGTGTTCAGAACGACGGCATCGCAACGTCGGTGATCCAAAGCATCAGCCGGGATCAGATCACCGCGAATGGATCATCCTGGTCCGTGGCACTCGACACTTCCGACGTCGCCTCATGGCACGGCGCACCAGTCGTCGCGATGGCCGATGGCAGGATCATCGGTGTTTTTCTGGCCGCAAAATCAGGTGCTGTGATTGCGATATTGCAGTAGCATGACGAATGGCGTTTGTGATACCGACAATGGGTTTGGATGTAACGGCGAGCGGAGAAAACTTGCGATGACAAATGCGGCGTTAGCGGAACGAATCAAGGCCTT
>JANOUN010000978.1:0-20510 GCA_031416875.1 Planctomycetota bacterium
CGGCTTTCTCCGCAACTCGATGCTGAACCAGGAGGGCGGCATCGAGCCGGAGCAGTTCCGCACCGAGGCGATGATTGACCGCGTGGACGCCGTGGGCCGCGCGTGGCTCGGGCTGACCATCGCCTGCGCGCAGTGCCACAATCACAAGTTCGACCCGCTGGCGCAGAAGGAATACTTCCAGCTCTACGCCTTCCTGAACAACGACGACGAGCCGTTCCTCGAAGTGCCGACGAAAGAGCAGCAGCAGAAGCGCGACGCCTTGCGCGCGAAAATTTCCACCGCCGAAGACAAGGCGATGAAGAGCACGACGAATCTCGCGGAGCGCCTGGCCGCGTGGGAGGCGGAGTCCGCAGGCGCGACCGGCGAATGGTCGGTGCTGCAACCCGTCGAGTGGCACAATTTCGCGACGAAGTATGAGAAGCAGCCGGACGGCTCGCTGCTCGGCGGCGGCGACTTGCAACGCGGGGCCGTGACGCGCGTCTGGGTGGACGCGCCGCCGGCGACCATCACGGGCTTTCGCCTCGAAGTGCTCACGCATCCGAACCTGGCTTATGGCGGGCCGGGCTTGATGAACAAGGGAAGCTGGCTGCTGAAGGAATTTGTCGTGGAGGCTTACGCCGCGATCCCGCAAGGCGGGACCAGCGTGACGAACAAGATCAAATTCCGTCGCGCGCTCGCCGATGCGGAAGCACCGGGCTTCAGCATCACGAACGCGGTGGACGGCAACACGGACAAAGGCGGCTGGACTTCGAGCACGTTTCCGGTGCTGAAGAACACGGAGCATCGCGCGGTCTTCGAGTGCGCGGAGCCGGTTCCAGAATTTCCTGGCGGCACGCGGTTGCAGTTCACGATTTACCAGAAGCACGACAACGACACGGCGCTGGACTGCCACGCCTTCGGTCGCTTCCGCCTGAGTGCGACGACGAAGGCCGCGCCACTCCAGGTCGACCCGTTCACGAAGGAACAACGGGCGCTGATCGCGGTCGCGCCAGAGCAGCGGACGGCGGAACAGAAGCGCGAAGTGTTCAACCTGTTCCGCTGGCAGGACGCGTCCTTCGCGAAAGTGAACGCGCCAATCGACAGCGCGTGGACAAACTGGATTTACCCGACGACGACGCTGGCGCTCCAGCAGCGCGCGGAACCGCGCCACACGCGCATCTTCCGGCGCGGCGACTGGCAGCGGCTGGGCGACGAAGTGCAGCCGGACGTGCCGAAGATTTTGCCTCCGTTCCCGGCGGACGCGCCGCGCAACCGGCTCGGCTTCGCGCAGTGGCTCGTGGACCGCCACGCGCCCACGACCGCCCGCGTGTTCGTGAACCGCGTGTGGCAGGCGTATTTCGGGCAGGGCTTGTTCACCACGCCGGAGGACATCGGTACGCGGTGCGAAGTGCCGTCGCATCCTGAGTTGCTGGACTGGCTGGCGGTTGAATTTGTCGAGCACGGCTGGAGTTTCAAGAGTATGCACCGGCTGCTGATGAACAGCGCGACATATCGACAGAATTCAGCGCTGACTCCGGAACAGGAATCCCTGGATCCGGAGAATCTCCTGATCTCCCGCATGCCGTTTGTTCGTCTGGATGCAGAATCGCTCTTTGACTCGCTGCTGTTGGTTTCTGGTCGGCTCGATGCAACACGATACGGCCCTGGAGATCCAGTGACCGCACGGCCGGATGGACTGGTGACACCGCAGGCCACTTCGCTCGGCTGGCGCAGAATGATCTACGTCCAGCAGCAGCGAAAACGGCTTCCAACACACCTGGAAAGCTTTGACTATCCGCAGATGAACCCGAACTGCATCGAGCGTCGTGATTCCGTGGTTTCTCCGCAAGCGTTGTATCTCATGAACAATGGGATGATTTTTGAGCTCGCGGAATCTTTCGCCGCACGCATCAGGAAAGAAGCCGGCAGCGATCCGGAGATGCAGATTCAGCGCATCTCACTCATTGCCTTCGGGCGCCTTCCCGACGACGAGGAGCAAAGGATTGCACGTGACGCCCTGACTCAACTGGAAACAAAGTGGACGCTTCATCTGAATTCAGCAGGTTCGGCAGATCCTGAAGTCGCCCGGCAGAAGGCGCTCACGGCTTACTGTCACACCATTATGAATTCGGCCGAGTTTCTTTACATTGACTGATCGACACGAAGACAACAACGCCATGCGCCCTCAACAAAACGAAAATCAGAAACACTCAACGCTGCACTCGTTGTCGCGCCGCGGACTGTTTCATCGCGTCTCGGGGGGCATCTATGGCGCGGCGCTTGCGCAATTGACGGGCGGGGATTTCTCTCTGAATTCGCGACTGTCGGCGGCAGAATCACCGGACTCGCAAGCGTCTGGCCGAGTGTGGACGGATCTGAGGCAGCGCGCACCCCATTTTGAGCCGAAGGCGAAGGCCGTCATTCATCTGTTCATGACGGGTGGGCCAAGCCAGATGGATTTGTTTGATCCAAAGCCAATGCTCGATCAGCACCACGGTGAGTCATATTTCGATCGGATCGCCGGCGAAGTCGAAAATCCTCAGAGCGCTGGCGCACTGATGCGCAGTCCGTTCCGGTTTGCACAGCACGGGCAGTGCGGCATGTGGGTCTCCGATGCGCTGCCCCACATTGCCGGCCAGGTCGATGACATCGCACTGATCCGTTCCATGCACACGACGAATCTGACTCACGAACCGGCCGTTTATCTGATTCAGTCCGGAAAAATGGGTCCGGGGCGACCGACCGTCGGTGCCTGGGTTGTGTACGGACTGGGGAGCGAGAGTCAGAATCTGCCGGCCTACGTCGTCCTTGATGATCCAAACGGACTGCCCGTGAATGGTGTGGAGAACTGGGAAGCTGGTTTCCTGCCGCCGATTTTTCAGGGGACGCGATTTCGCTCAACCGGCTCGCCCGTTCTCAACCTGCGGCCGGATGTAGAGCGACCGGACGATCTGATTGCGGAGGAGCGGGCGCTGTTGTCACGACTTGATCAGATTCATCGCCGCAGACATCCCGGTCAGACAGTTCTGGATGCGCGGATTGCCAGCTATGAACTGGCGGCGCAGATGCAGTTGTCGGCCAGCGACGCGCTCGACATTGCGTCAGAGACTCAGGACACACAGAAAATGTATGGCATCGGGGCAGAGCCCACGAACTCGTACGGTCGCCGGTGTCTGATTGCCCGCCGCCTGGTGGAACGTGGCGTGCGCTTTGTTCAGCTGTACGTCAACGGAAACTCGTGGGATCACCATACGGGCCTGGCCGCCGATCTCAAAGGATGCTGTGATCGTACCGACAAACCGATCGCCGGATTGCTGCAGGATCTGAAACAGCGCGGGCTGCTCGATTCCACACTGATTGTCTGGGGAGGAGAATTCGGCCGACTCCCGATCGCCCAGCTGCCGCCGGATAAAGATGAACGCAAAGCCGGACGAGACCACAACAAGAACGCATTCTGCACATGGATGGCCGGTGCCGGTATCAAGGCCGGGACAACCTGGGGAGCAACGGATGAAATCGGTTTGCATTCCGTCGAAGACCGCGTCAGCGTCCCGGACTGGCATGCCACGATTCTGCATCTGCTCGGCCTGAGCCATGAGCATCTGTTTGTGATGGACAACGGACTCAAAGAAAAACTCACGGGGGTCATTGAAGCTCGGGTTGTGCAGGGAATTCTGGCATAATTGCCCGTAGCCAGACTTCTTCAGCTATCGCTTCTCAGCATGGACAACGACGACCGCGTTGGCATATTCCCCATCGCTCCACTCGACGATATCAAATCCAGCTCGTTCCACAAAACCACGAATTTCCGCTTTTGTATCACGGTGAATTCGCGAAATCATGGCGGCGTGCCGTTCCCGTGCGTCAACGAAATTTGACTTGAGACTCTGGAATAAACCCTTCTCGCGCAGAGATCCCTCCATCACCGCAAACAGATGATCCACGTTAGTTTCCCGGTGTGAAGTCGAAAGAACCAGTTTGCCACGAGGCTTCAGCAGAGCCGCGACTTTCTCAAGGCATTTTTGAGGATCGTCAATGGCATACAGGACATTGACCAGCAATGCGGCATCGTAGCTCCCTGGTCGCACAATTTTTGGATACTCGTCCAGTCGCTGGATCGATTCTTTCATCACATGCAGACGCGAAAAGTAATTCGTGTTTGTTGAGCTTTCGAGGTGCTCGACTTTGGAGATTAACTGCTGTGCCATGGCATGATTCGGTTCAACGGCACAGACAAATCGACTGTCGTCTGACTGCAGCAACTGCAGGGTCACATTCCCGGTGCCAGCGCCGAGATCCAGGCACCGCTGACAACCCGCAACTTTGGCGACGATTGTTTCCAGAAGCTGCACGTTCGCAGAAAAATTCAAAAGGAGTTTGTCATAGGAGATGGCATAGCGCGACCAGTTCAGTTCCGATTCAAGACGCCGCTGCAGGTCGCTCCACAGCAGAGCCGCATTTTCACAGGACTCGATATTCAAATAGACAGCCCAGGCGGTCATCTTTGCATCAGAGTCGGAAATCTGGACGGCAATCTTGCGGAAGTTGATGAGGCCATACTTTTTGGATTTGAGCTGCAAGGGCTCCAGATCCACCAGGGGTTTTGGATCTTTGTCAAAAACTTGTGTGGCACGCTTCAGAATTTCTACCGGATTCACGAGTTCCGCAACAAAATCTCCCGCATGGCTTGTCCTGCGTCTCAATTTGAGCGACTGCGCAAACAGTTCATCAAACGCGGGATTCCAGTCGAGGAAAAAGAAGTTTTCATCGAGCAGATAAGCAGGCACCGTATGCTCGAATGCCGTGATTCTCGCTGCGGTGATTTGCCGCCATGACTCAGCCGGACCAGTGGGTTGATTCTTCACACCCGGCAATTGCGCGTAGGCGTTGGAAACCTGCTGTTCCTTTGACGGTTTCGCGGCCGATTTTGGCGCTTTCCCTGCGGTCGCAGCAGATGCCGATTTCGTCACGGCCCGGCCACTTTGCAATTTTGGCTTTGCCGCTGGCTTCTTCTTGATCATCAAATCGCCCCGAATTCGTCTCTCAGTCACTTTCGAACGGTCCGTTTACGCTCTATGACACCGACACGGCTCTGCGCGGTTTGTTTCTTCAGTGGACAACTCTGGTGATCTTTCAGTGAATAGTGCCCGTCTTCCCAGCAACCTCGCTCTGCACACAAGCATAAGTAACCGCTGTCAGCAAGTGTTCGCACCGATTCCATGCCACTGCGGATCATCTTCAGGTCGTTCCTGGCGATGCCATGGGCTTTCGCAAGAGATCCACCCTGTTGCAGAATCATTGCAACGGCTTCCTGATCCAGGCTCAAATCTCTGCCGCGAGCGCCCTCAACGACCTGAAATCCGAACTTCGCATACATGGGTACATGGGCAGCAATGCACTCCAGCACCACATTGGGCTTTTGAAGGTCGATGGCCGCAGCAATGAGTGCCCGGACCAGCAGTCGGCCAACTCCACATCCACGATAGCGCGGTGCGACAATCACGCGGCTGATCTCTGCCAGTCCGACACCTCGCAGGAGCGATCTGTCACTGAACTGACTGAGATCTGCCGACTGCAGCACGGGCATTCTGCCAAAAGTTCTTTTATAGATTGCTCGGTGCAACACGTCGTCCGAATCACACTCATCCACGAGGTGACGGATGCTGTCCGCCTGTTGCCGCAGAATTCTTTCCGGTGGGTTCCCGAGGACGGTGGTGGAAACAGAAAAATCAAATTCTCGTGGAACAATCAGCCGGGCGGTGCCGACAACTTCTCCGGTCTTCTCCGACCATGCGAGAAAATGTACGGCCCCAGTGCCGCTGTTCTCATCGAAAAGATCAAACGAATCCAGTTCAAGCTGCGATGGATGCTGTGAAATGGCATCGTTGAGATAATGCATGCGGTCGTAGACCAGATGACGCAGCTGCAGACACTTCCTCATCTCCGCCTTTGTCTGAACCAGCCGAATCAGCACAGGGTCGACCGCATCGCGAAGTTTTCCCGGAGGAGCCTTCAGTCGCAGTCCGTCTGCCGTACGCGTCAACTCCGTGAGGAGCATCGAGTCGGAAAGATCCCGCAGATCCAGGACCCGGTCAACCTCACTTGCGCGAGCCGAACTTCCCCTGGAAAGACCAATCAGCCCGCAGTAGGCTTGGGTGGATTTCGAAAAGAGATCACGAATTTCATGCGTCAAAGCTGTAGGCTGACACTGCGAATTGCCTGCCTGAGACAACAGTGCATCCGAGACGACAATCAAAAAACGAGAGGCTGACTGGGCAAGGAACTCATGCACTGCAGGCAGAATGGCGTCGTGCGAAACGAACCGAAAAGAAATCCGAAACTGCTCGGCAGGCCCTCCAGCGGAAAGCAGATCATTTGTCGAAGAACGGAACACTGGAACGGGCAAGGTCAGAGACTCTGATAAACTCCTGATGCACGACGCATCGATTGACGGGCTGCACGCCACAAGCACGGTCACCGGGAAATCACCGCTCGCCCAGTACTTCAGATCGGCATTCAGATCGGAAGTCACGGGAACTCGCAGTGGGGGATTAACGACCGCCTGCTCGCGCTCAACTGCGCCATTGTCCATATCGCGTTCAGCAGTGTCCGCAGTTTTTGCAGCAGTTGTGGGCACAGGCGAAACCTGGATTTGTGGTGCAGGTACCGAGACTGGTGCAGGTACAGAGACTGGTGCAGATTGCAAAGCTGCCAACTTCAGAACTCGCCTGTGGACAGATTTCGCAAGATCATCCACGGCCGCATAAAACTTCGCATGGTCCTTATTGGTTGGATCAGGCACAGGTGCGCCCAGAGTCTGCCGGTCGTCCGGAGACTCGGTCTCCGGAGGCTGAACCCAGAAGTGTCTGCCACGCATGTCCCGGAATTCTGACGGTCGCTCTGCTTCGAGGAGATTGCCGATATCGACAAGAAAGATCCGAGCGTCTTTCTGCTGCTGACTCTGCACGGCCCTTAAAAATGCTTCCCGCTCCTGACGACACCACGTCGAGGACACATACCCGCGCGACATGATGACGATCATGCACACCGACTTTTCAACTCTCAAGCTGATCTGCTCGGTGAGCGATGCTTCTTCGTCCACATTCGAGCGATCCCACCAGATTCGATCCGGGTCTCGTCGCCCAAACATCGCCGCCAGACTTTCTCGCAATGTCTCCACGAATGCAGTCACCCAGCCGCTTTGAGCCGGTCGATTATCGACCGTAGCGTAGCTGACAAAAACATCATGTTCGAATCCGGGGACGACGGAACCCATCTTTTGCCCTGACATGGCCGAAAGCCAAAGAACTAAAACACCGAGACTCTTTAGTATTGTGCCAACTTCCTTAATGGAATTCGAGCAATAATTCCTGGGATGTTCAGGTTCGTGACCTGCAGTGCGGAACATCCGGTATTTTCTGATTGACAACGCACCACGATACCCGCGAAATCAATGTCACTCCGTAATGTGTCGAGAAAACCGTCAAAAATGTGGTCTTTTCGGCTGTCCCATTTTGTTCGTCGTCCGGCCTTCGATTTCGTAATGCTCTCGCAACCAAGTGTCCAAATTATGGGCGAGCGATGCAAGGTTGAGCTGAGTTGTTTCTGTCTCTGGTCTCCTCGAAAGACGCAACATGTCGTACCAGAGTTATCCACCTTCGTCAGCAAAATTCGGTTCCCCCTTGCGATCGGTTACATATTCCGGAATCCTGAGAACCAGTTGGCGGCCAGTGTCATAGAGTGGATGCCCTGCTGCCAACCGCAAGCTCCATTCCTCGTTCAGAACCGAGCCACGACTTCCAGTTTGGCTCATGCACAATGCAGCGGAAGCCAACGTCATTACGCTCTGTGGCTGGGGGAAACTCCTGGAAAAAGGCCGCTCAGATTCCCGGAGGTCCGATGCCTACCGAGCCGCCTTTTGCGTACGCGACTTCTGCATGGCGGACGAATCCAACAGCAGGTTGTTGCGGGATGGGGTCAGGTCCATTCCTGCACCATTCCATGACGTTGCCGAGCATGTCATAAAGTCCCCACGCATTTGGCTTTTTCTGCTTGACCGGGTGAGTCTGTCCCTTGCCGTTCCCATCGTGCCAGGCAATTTCATCCAGTTTGCCGTACCTGGCAGCCGGTGAGCCCGCGCGGCAGGCATATTCCCATTGAGCTGCTGTGGGCAAGGACACCACAAACTCTGGACTCCGCTTACGCAGTCGCGTACAAAAGAGATCAGCTTCAAACCACGGCACGTTCTCGACCGGATGATCGTCCCCTGCAAACTCACTGCGATTCCAGTCCATGACTCTCTTGAACAGAAGTTGCGGACAAGGCGAGTCGAACATCCAGAATCCGTTCGAGAGCGTCACCCAATGCGGCGGTGCTTCCTCGGGAAAACGCCCTTCTTCAGTCTCTGGCGCGCCCATTTGAAATTGCCCCGGCGGAATCCAGCGCTTGACCTGTCGGGCGTCCAGAAACTGAAATGCACACCACGGCCCGAATGCATCGTGGCCCCATTCGGACGCCCAGTCCGGTGCGATCCCGCTGGTCAGCGGATGGTCGGTGATGACGGTTGTTGACATACTCTTCCAGCTGCCGGGACGAATCAACCGATTCGACAAGTTCCGATCGATTCCCTGCCCGGAAGTTACCATGTGGCGTGTTAATTTATTTGTAGGGTGCGTGAAGCGGAGCGCAACGCACCATTGCGAAAGCGTAGGAAAATGGTGTGTTCCGCTGTCGCTGCACACACCCTACTTCAAAGCATTCAATCAATAACCCGCCAGCACCCAACGACTGTTCGATCGTTCGGAGACAAACTATTTCTCCAATTCGACCTGTCTGATTTTTCATTTGTCTTTTTTGCCGCGAGGCGGCAATTCGCGTTCGCGGTCTTGCGGGCTGCCGCCACGCAGCGACTCGCTCATCGCCGCCTCTCGGCCTTGCACTGGACTGGGCTCAGGGGAACTCAGACAGCGGAAGCCCAGATAGACGAACCAGCACCCGGGATCGAGCGCGTCGCGAATCGCGCCACGAACGCCCCCCGCAGAAGTGTCCCAGCTGCCACCACGAACCACCCGTCTCAAGAGGGCCTCGCCCGCTGGGTCCACTAATGGCTGTGCCGAATAGTGTCTCGGGCCATCCAGACACCATTCCCAAACATTGCCCAGCATGTCGTACAGCCCCCAAGCGTTGGCGTGTTTCAATTTTACCTCATGTGTTTTGCCGCCGCAGTTCTTGTCGTACCACGCAATTTCGTCGAGATTGCCGTATCGATCACTGTCCGTCCCCGCTCGGCAACTGTATTCCCATTCTGCTTCCGTGGGTAGCCGCAGCTCCAAACCGGCCACCTGCCGATTCACAAGTTGAACAAATTCTGCGGCCTGCTCGAAGCTCAGATTCTCCGCCGGTCGCAAGCCACCCTTGAAATTGGATTCGTTCCTGAGGCCCGCCGCCTCCCACAGTTGCTGAGTGCAGGGCGTGTCGAACATCCAAAACCCGTGGGTGTTCGTCACGAGATGTTGCGGCAGCTCATCGATATACGACCATTCCGGCTTCTTCTCGGACCCCATCAGAAACTGTCCCGGAAGAATCCACCGCAATCTTTGCCGCAATGCGGCGATACGCCGCACGAACGTACCTCGCAGAGCTGCTCCAGCTGCCACCACGAATCACCCGACTCGAGAGGGAGTCGCTCTGCTCGGATTCTTTCTGCTCGTACAACGGATCCGTTTGCGGCTTGCTGTCGAACCTTTGGTAGGCATGATCCTTGCACCATTCGTAGACGTTGCCCAGCATGTCATAGAGCCCATAGCCATTGGCTGCTTTCTGCCGAACATCGTGCGTCTGGCCATCGCTGTTTTCGCCATACCATGTGACCTGATCCAGCGGGCCATAACGCGGCTCGTTCTGCAACTCGCCCGGTCCTCGACACGCATACTCCCACTGTGCTTCGGCGGGCAACCGGACCCCAATCCCGGGCAGAAGTGCATTCAGCTTTTCAATGAAAGATGTTGAGGACCCTCATCGTCGAATCGCCCTTCTTCCGTGTCGGGCGATCCCATCAGAAAGGTGCCCGGCGGCACCCATCTCAGCACCTGTTCCACATCTTTGATCTGGAACGAGCACCACGGCGCGAATTCGCTTCAGGACAGCTCTTCGAAGTCCCGGCGCTTGATGAGCGAATTCCGAGATCCACTTCTTGCGTTCGGTCGCATCCAGATCCGCCGCAATGCAGTTGGGACTGGCAACCAGGGCACTTTGCCACACAAGCGATTCAATTCCTGGGTTATCGCGGGTTTCCGGCAACAGCTGGCGAATTGATCGCAGCAGTTCCGGTTCAAGTCTGACAGCCACCGAAAGCAGTGTGAGCAACGTTTCAATCGCCTCGGAATTGTGTCCTCCGGTTTGCGTGGCACCAGCTCGTTCCCACGGGATGATGTGCCAATACCGGGCCATGTCGTCGGGAATCTGTTCCGCCAGACAGGGCACCAATGCCACTGCTCGATTTCCATTTTCACGATACGATCGCCCAAGCTCGATCCAGAATTCTTTGAACCGCTGATCTTCAGCGTTCGTCGCAAGGGCTCCCAGGTCACTCAACGCCCAGAATTCGTGACGGATCGACTTCATATCCAAATGCTCTCACTAAGTCTGGATTGAACGACAGCGCGTTTTGCGTCAGAAGATCGATCAGATCTGCATGACTTGTGCATCCCGTTTTTGCTGTCATCGAAGCCGTCATTTGTCAGTGTCCCTGAGAAATCTTTTCATCACCGATCAGCCGGAACGCGCTAGCGGTCTGTTGATTTAATACCAATCCGAAGCGCCAGCGAGGCAGAAACGCGGAATTCCTCGCTGGCGCTTCGGGTTAGTATGACCATGAGCCAAAAAAAACACTAAATCAACACTTCGCTAGCGTCCGGTTTGGGTTTCGCCAGCAAGAACCCGGACGCTCGCGGTCTGTTGATTTATTCTGGCTTTCTACGTGGGGTAAGCTTCCAGCTTGCCATCGCGGAATCAAAACTCGATGCTGTTGAGAAAACTTGACAAGCTGGAAGCTTATCCCACGTTAATTCACACCCCGCTAGCGCGTTCCGGCGGATTCGTCCATCCCTCCTACATCGGTTGTGTCCGGCAATTCGTCAGTATCCTGCATGTCCACAGGTTTTCGCACAATGTAATTTGCCACACTTTCCAACAAGGCCAGCTGCCTCTTCTTGTTGTTTGGCTCGTGGTGTATGACGGCTCGGAGCAGATCGAGGTACTCCGCTTGCCCCGGTCGAGGCTGAAGTTTTCTGGCAATGGCCGTCGCGCGATCTCTGGCAAGAATCGCGGCTGCCGCCTTCAGCACGGCTTCGTTGGTCTGATTTCCAAAGTGAGCCTTTCCGCGTTCGATCAGCAGGTTCGTAAATTTGTCTTTCTGTTTGACCACGTCCGGCAGAACAATATGCAGGACCACACATCGTCGCACAAACGCATCCGGCAGGATCCGTTCTTCGTTGGTCGTGATGACAATCAATGGCGGGGGATCCGACATTTCCACTCGTTCAGGACATCCCATCGGCTGAAATCCACCGGAACCCAATGCTTCCAGCAATCCATTGGGAACATCGCTTTCCGCCTTGTCGATCTCGTCAATCAGCACGACCCAGCCATTCTTCGCACGGCCCGCGTTCTCGTGTTCGCTGAGCGGCGACGTATCCAGCCGCAACCTATTTTCTGTCGAATGCTTTTCTGCCATGTCGGAATTGAACGCCCACCACAGCGGTCCAGGTTGCACAAACCTTTTGATTTCCAGGCGGTCTCGAGGGTTCTCCTGATTCTCATCGATCGTTTTGACAATGCTGCACAACTGAGCTTCTGTCAGTCGCATGACGGCATCGAAGTCATACAGCAGGGTACGCTCAGTCGATCTCGCATCCACGGCCCTTTTGGTCAAAGTGATGAACTTTCAATTGCCAGGATTCCATCCGATAATCAACCGCCTCACGTGGCCCAAGGGATCCGATTGGGTATCGACGGATCGTTGCAGTGTGTCTCGGAATCGGACACTGATTTATCCCTGATCGGCCGCGTTTTCAATATCGCCGAATAGCAGGTGGATACAGGAACGGCGCGCCGCCGAACTCCATGGTTCTGTCACATCCGCATTTGGTGAAACGAGCTTTTTTCGCTCGTCCACCATTGGAATTGACAGGTTTTGCGGCTACGGAACACTCGCCCGGATACCGTTCTCCATGAATTCATGATGGCTTGGTCCAAACGCGGCATCCGTTTTTCCCGATTGGTTTCCGGACCGCAACAGCGATTAGCAGTTTGACGCAGATTCGCAACATTTCGGTGCATATGGCTTTGTTTTTGACCTATGTTTGGGTTTGGACCTTCAGCAGTCCGAGTTGCGGTTTAAGACAAGCCTTCGAAAAACAAGGGGAAACACCCCGATGAATAAATCCCCGAAAAGACACAATACGCTGGAAGCGATGTTGTGTCGTCGGCGCGAGCGACGCACCACTCTGTCCGTTGAAGTCGAACTTTCGACAGGCAACACAACGGTGGCCGCCGTTATACGTGATGTGTCAGTCAGCGACGCAGGGGACTCACTTTTCATTGGCATCGGGCTTTTCCATAACGCCGCATTGCCACTCGATGAGAACATCAACTGTCGCACGATTTCACAATCGGATGTCCTGCCAATTGAATCAACAGTTTCTCTGATGTGGACGCGTCATTTTGGAAGTGACGGTTTTCTGAGCGGCGGGAGAATGGCAAGGAATCACGCTGCAGGCGATCGGGACGGCAACACTCCAGTTGCACTACGTCAGTCGGCGAATATGCCACCCGGAGAGCATGGTGATACATGACTGTCAGCCTTAATTCAAATTATGAAGCGAGATCGCAAGCGGGCGAACGAGTTGCTGCGTGGAAGAAAGATGTGCAGTCCTTCTTTGCGACGGATTGGTGTCGTCTGCGAACTCTCATGATGGTGCTGGAAGAAGAATCCTGGGACTGTGATTCTGTCGGTGAGACCCACAAGGTGTCGGGCAGGCAGTGCGAGATCGATGCTGAGCAACCACGAGCACCGGACACTTCCGTCATGCAGGACGTTGGAGGCACGACAGTTTCTGAATCTCGACCCACAGCTCATGACCGATTGTCTGCATTGGCCGAACAAATCGAACGACAACTGCAAAACGCAATCGCAGTTGGAAGATAAACCTATGGATCCCTTCAACCATCACAACGAAATCAGTGCCTGCCTGCCGGTGCCGACAGCGACGCATTGCGTCTTTCGGCGCGGATCATTCTGGCTCGCATTGCCGGCGATCGTCGTCCGTGAAGTGATGCCACGTCCAAACATGGTCTTCGTCCCCGGGACGCCAAACATATTCGTGGGATTATGCCACGTTCGAAGTGAATTCATTCCTGTGCTGAATCTCGACGCCGTGCTGCCGGAATTTGATCTCTCCGATGACAGCGTCATGCTGGTTGTGGATGACACCGATGGCCCCTGGGCCGTGCTGGTTGATGAAATCACATCGTTGAGGGCTCTGGAAATTTCTGACGCACCGGCCACGGATGTCTTTGATACTTCGTGCGTCGTGATTGGCTGGGCGACGTACGGTTCCCATGTGATCCAGGTACTTGATCAATCCCGAGTTCGTATGCGGGCCGAACAGGAATTGGCTGCGATATGGCAGTCGGCAGACGTACTGCGTCAGGCATTCACAAACACGGAAACAAGAACCGGACAAGTGCACGAAATGTGCGAGGGATGGTAACGAACGCGTGGAAAAAACTATGAATTACAAGATTCAACTGTGTCTGACACATCTGGCGACTGCTGTCATTGCCGCATCCTGCGCATGGTACGGGCTTCAATCACCCGGTTTCAGCCCGCTCGTGTTCATCGTCCTGCTGTGCGCCTGTATTCCCGGTACGATCGCCGCAGCATCGTTTACGCGAGGCCTGCGTCGAATGGAATTGGCTCTGACGGACTCGTACGCTGAACCAGTTTCCTGCGGACTTCCGGAGCTTGACCGGTCCACTTCGCGACTCCGTACAGTTTTGCAGCGACAACAAACACTGGTGACAAATGTTGACGAACTCGTCCATCGACTGGGTCGGACCTCAGGTAATTCAGCAACCTCAGTCATCGGGACCGAAAGTCAGTTACTCACGGATGCTCTGGGACTCCTTTCGCGGTCCACGGCAAAGCGTGTGGGTGGCATCATGGCTTTGGGAACTGAAATCGCCAGAGGCGTTCATGATTCCAACACAGGCGCGGAGCAGCAAATCCAGACGATTAACTGTGCGATAAACTCCATTGAGCTGCTTTCGCAGAGAATAGACGCAGTTGGCAGCGACGCGGCGACTGCCAATGCCACGTTGAAGGAAGCCACCGACGGTATCGACAGAGGACTGGAACTCGTTAAGGAACTGGTCCGCGGCATGCACAACATACGCGCCAATGTGGAGTTCAGTGAGAAGAAGGTCGTATCGCTTGGCCAGCAGTCTGAACAGATCGGTTCCATCGTTGAGATGATGGGCAGTATCTCAGCCAGAACGGACATGCTGGCTCTGAATGCTTCGATCGAAGCAGTCCGAGCGGGACAGGAAGGTCGTGGTTTTGCTGTTGTGGCTGAAGAAGTGAGACGGCTTGCCGAAAGCACTGCGACCGCATCACGCGACATCGCTGCACTTGTGGATGCAATTCAGACGGAAACTCAGGACACGGTCACGGCCATGACGGAAGAACGCCATCAGGTCCTCGAAGAAATTCGAAGAGTCAGTGAAACGGGAGCAACGCTCGAACACATCCGACTCTCGTCAATCGCTGCAGCAGACCGTTCCCGGCAGATTTCCGAAACGACCATTGAGCAACTGCAACGCACGCAGGAGGTTGTGCGGGCGATGCAACAAGTCTCTGTGATCGCCGCAATCATGCGTGATCGCAATGAAATGATTCGGCACAAGACCACCGATCTGGCCGAAACAGCACAGGATCTGGAGGACGGCTTGTCGCCAATGTACAACTTTGGCGATTCCGGTCGACCGTCTTACACTCAGAGGTCCGGTGCAAAATCCAACAACGCCGCAGGACGCAGGCGGGATACGAAGGATGTGAGCGACGAACTATTTGAAGCTGTCAGCAGCGGGGAGTTCGTGCGATGACCAACTCTCCAGACACACAGACAGGCATCAACGCACAGAGATCCGGCGAAGTTCTGCGGCAGAGATTCATTCTTCTTGCCCAGTGCGCTGCAGAAGCGTCGAACGACGTAAATGACGAAACGGCGCTTGCCGCAGCAATGATGGCCGATCTGCTGACCATTGCAGCAATGCTTCGCGACGACTCAGCATCCCGTGAGCGGGCGGATGAGATTGTCGAATTCTGTCAGCAACGAGCCCTGCCGCTTCTGACAGACTCCGCCACTGATGAGGCGAGCCAGAAGTCGATCCTGCAGGAGGCAAACAACCGCTGGAGCGAATACCTCACCCTGCTCTCACCAGAAGAACGATGTCTTTGTCGACGAGCACCCGGCTGTATCGCCGAAGTCGATAGTGGCTGGCACGAATCGCTTCAGGCAGATGTTTCTGAGCGTTCCCACGCAACGGACCTTGAGCCCGACGTCATCCACGACAATCGAACGCATCAACCACCGCTGGACATCGCAGGAATTCTGGCGTCACTTGTCAGTGAATCAGCTCCTTCCTGCAATTCGACGCTTTGCAGTGCGGATGCTGAAAAACGCAGCATGGGCAGCAAGCCGGGCGAGAATCAATCCGACTTTGCTATGCCAGACGCTGATGATCATACTCTGCCCACACCCCCCGGAGAACTGGAGACAATTGACGACCCGGAAATGGTCGCGGCCTATGCCGACGATGCTCAGCAGTGCATTGCCGAAATGGAAGCGTCGCTGCTGACTCTGGAATCGGGGCAGGCATCCGACGACGCTCTGAGATGTTTTTGTCGACAGCTCCATACATTAAAAGGTGCATCCGGTACGGTTGGGCTTTCCCGCCTGGCAAAGTACCTGCACGATCTTGAAAGCTACATTGAACGAACCACGGGCTGCAGTATCGATGTCGATAAGCTGCTGGATTGCGTCGATGCCGTTCGGGCTCAATTGAATGCTCTTGGAATTTCCAGTACCGGCGTGACGATTGCTGCGTCTTCTCCGCAGGCAGTTTCGGAACTACATGCCCCCAGCCAGCCACGGTCGCCCTCCCGTGCAACAGGCAGTGACACTGAGTTCTTTGTCCGCGTGGAAGCGTCGCGACTTGAACGGCTGATGGACCTGCTGGCAGAACTGGTCATGCTGCGAAACCGACGCGATACGTATGTTGACTCTCTGCGGAACATTCACCGCGAGCTGAACTACTGCGCTGCTCGAACTCGGACATTGACATCGACCATCGAATACAGCACACCCGCGACAGCGGCTGGCGGGGGTTCGCCACAGATCGAATCAGAAAGATCGACGCCGAAAACACGATTACTCTCAAGGACGCTGGATGAAATCTCCAAAGACACCGCTGAGCTTGGTCGTTCATTGCAGGAAGTTTTCGATCCGTTATCTGATGACAATTCGGCCGTGTCACATTTAATCGGTCAGTTTCGGCAGGAATTGATGGATCTGCGTCGCCTGCCGATCGGCGGGTTGTTTCAGCGTCTGCAACGCGTCGTTCGAGATGCAGCCAAATCGGAAGGCAAGCTGGTGGAAGTCCATTTCGAAGGTCAAGGCGCTCGAGCAGAAAGAGCCGTGCAGGACAGACTGTTTGAGCCACTGCTTCATCTCGTTCGCAACGCTGTCAGTCATGGTCTGGATACTCCGGACGGACGAATGAAAACCGGCAAGCCAGCCGTTGGCAGGATCACGCTCGCAGCGAGGTCTGATGCGACCTCCCTGTGCATCGAAGTCCGCGACGATGGCCGGGGTCTCAATGACGAAGCCCTTGAAGCACGTGGCCGAGAACTCGGACTCCTGCCGCGGGGCGAATCCGTGAGTCGATCTCAGTTATGGAAGCTGATTTTCCATCCGGGGTTTTCAACGAAATCAGCAGTCAGCGAAATCTCGGGACGCGGCGTTGGAATGGACGTGGTAGACAGCTGGGTGAAACGTCTGCGCGGTCGGATTGATGTGGAATCCGTGCCGGGCCTGGGCACGACAATTCGATTGCACATTCCGCTTCGCTCCGCCGTTGAACATGCGATGGTGGTTCGAGCCGGAGGTCAACTGTTTGCATTGCCAATGCATACAGTCAGCGGTACTTCAGATTCAAAACGAACAATGAGGAGTCTCGCAAATGCCGCATCAGACACGCAGGTCATACCACTGAGTCGGTTACTTGGCTATAAGGAAAATCACACCACTCGCGGTTGTTACATTTCGCTGCGCAGCACTTCCGGGCCTTCACACACGCCACAACACAGCGCCGACAAAGACGTGACAATCGCGGTCGATGCAATCATAGGTGTTGAAGAGGTCGTCGTTCGTTCGCTGCCCCCATTATTGCAGCGTAATGAATTTTTTGCCGGCGTCACCCTTTCCGGACGAGCTGAAACGGTCCTGCTGCTGGACGTTCGAAAAGTCATGGATCTCTGCCAGAGAACGGAACTTCCCGCTGACCAGAGTACAAAGACTGCCGCGGCTATCGGCGAATCGCTGAAGCATGCGAATGAGCGCTGTGTACTTATTGTCGATGATTCTGTCGTAGTCCGACGCAGTCTGTCCAGAAAACTTCGTGCCGTCGGCTGCGAAGTTCGCGAAGCTGCCAATGGGCGCGAAGCCATGGTCGCGCTGCATGCCGGGGGAATTACAGCCGTCGTCACCGACCTGGACATGCCGAAAATGACCGGCGTTGAGCTGCTGCAGGAAATCAGACGACAGAAACAATTCAAAACGATCCCCGTCACCGTGCTGACCAGCCGCGACGACGAGTCCCTGCTGTCAGAGATCAGACAACTTCACTCTGCAGTGATCCTGAATAAGCCTGTCACAGATGGAACAGTCAAGGCGATTATGGATGCGCTGAGCTGTTCTGCTGTTATGAATTCCTGACTAACACATTTCCGCGATAACCTTCAAGTGAGAAAAACACCATGTCAACTTCAACCATCCTTGTCATCGATGACAGTGCGACGATCCGTAAAATGGTGGATAGCCATCTGAGCCAGGAAGGCTATCGAGTCGTCCTTGCGCAGAACGGAGAGATTGGTATCGAGATGGCTCGGGAAATTAAGCCAGATCTGATTCTGCTTGATCACCAACTGCCAGGAACCACAGGCCTGGAAGTCTGCCGCAAGATCGTTCAGTTTCCAGAATGCCGACATATTCCGTTTGTGGTGTCGTCGACGCTGCGGAAGCAGGCATACATCGAATATATGGATGTGCCAAATGTGGTGGATTCGCTCCCGAAGCCTTTCACACCCAACCTGCTGAAGATGGCTGTCGCAAACGCACTTGAAACCGGCGCCATGATTATTGCGTCCCAGACAAACGGCACTGCGGTACCGGAAGTCGTTGGTGAAACAGATCAGCCTGCGCTTTCCGGTGACTTTCGCTGGGTTGGTCTGCGCGAAGTGCTCGATTTCCTGAACAACGGACGCAAGTCCGGCATGCTGGAAGTGGAAACCGACAGAAACCGCGTCTGTTTTTTTCTCAAGGATGGACGGATTCAAGGTGTGGTTTCACCTTCTTTCGATCCGGCTCAAATCGCAGCCCAGCTGCCACAGAATCTGAACGAATTGTCGCCATTGCTGCAGTTCACGTTGAGCAGCGGAACATCCACGCGTGTCGATGGACTTGTCGAACTGATGGATAAAAAAGTTCTGGACCCTCGACTGCTGCGCACACTGCTGCGTCACCAGGCTGCGGCACTCACACGTTACTGCTTTACCAGTAAACCAACCTGCTTCAGTTTCCATCCCGAACGAACACAACCATCGCTGTTCAGCAAAGTGTCGATCGACACCAGCCTTGCAGGAATCCTTGTTGACGGAACCTTGAACTGTCCCCCGATCAAGGATGCCACGGCCGGAGTTCAGCTGGGTTGGATTCGCAATGGTCTTCGCGGACAGAATCTGGACCGCGCCGGCCTGTCGGCCACGCACATTCAATTGCTTTCGCACCTCGATTCCACTCCCAGAAACACGGCAGAACTGGCAGTGAAGTCAGGTATGCCGTGCGATGAAGCACGAGCTGTTTTGGAAGGCTTTCTGCTGGCGGAGTGGGTGAAAAGCGAAACCCTGACACAAACTCGGACTTTGATCGCGTATGAGCCGGATGCGTCACATGGAACTTTGATTCGCAATCTGATCGATCAATCCACAAACGGCTGGACTGGAAATGTCGTGCGTGATGAATTCAGTCTGCAGCTGCTTTTGAAACGCAAGACTCCGGATGCCGTCCTGATCGCACTCGAGGGAGAACATGAACTTGATCTCCCGAAAATACTTCAGAACAGTGCCATTCTCCAGAGTCGGCACCCAGTCGTGCTGATTGCACCTGCAGCAACGACCTCACCGCCACTCGCTGCGGCGCTGCAGTCCCAAATTCTTATTCGCCGTCCCTGTTCCATGACCGATATTCTCAAAGCGATTGATCTTCCGGCAAGACGCATCGGTCACCTGGAAACCGTCGTGAGACCGTTGGCCGCCGCTGACAACACCGCACTTTTGTGTACCACTGGAGCAAATTGATGCCGCTGACTTCCTGCGAAAACGAGACGATTGCCACCCTGCACCTGAATCGCTCCGGACAGCCTCGCAGTTCACAGGCCATTCGTGAGAATGAGTGCCTGACTGTCGGTTCAGATCCGAGCGCTGACATTCGCCTGTGCGATGATGAGGTGGCATCGACGCACTGCATGATTCTCGCCCGAGGCGGTGTCGTTACGGTGCGCGACTGCTTTTCCGAGACAGGCGTTTTCGTCGATGGCGTCAGAATCCGCGAAATGCAGCTTCAAACTGATGCTGACCTTAGAGTCGGGAAGACCACGATTTCTGTAAAGCTCAGCCGCAGCAGCCCACAGCCGGCACATGTCAAAGACTGCACCACGCCAATTCCCGATTCGCTCTCCAGAGCCAATGTGACGACATTGGCCCGTGCCTCACAGGCAGTCAAGTGTGAATTGCCGGAGAACCGAAACGCAGAATCTTCTTTCCGGACGATCAGTCAGCTGGAATCGCAGTTGCAGCAGGCAAACGCGGAAATCGAAGTTCTGCAAAACCGACTGACCGCCGGAACAATTGTCTCCGCTCCGAGAGTCGATCCTTACGAGGAAGAGATGCTGGAACTGCTGCGTGCCGAAATCCTCGATCTGCAGACGGCACTCGCGGACCGCGACCAGATCGCCGTCGGTGCACTGTCTGCAACCCGAGTGGATTCGGAAAACGACAACATCCTTTCAAAAACCGATGCCGAAAAGCTCGTTGAACGACTGGAACAGTTGCTTCAGGAACTTCAGCAGCGCGACGATCAGATTGCCACGCTGACAGAACTGCTGGAGACCGCTGAAGCAGCAAATCGGGC
>JANOUN010000979.1:0-2215 GCA_031416875.1 Planctomycetota bacterium
GGTGAACATCCCGTTGAAATCACCATTTTTCCCGATGGTCGAGCTATCATTCGCGGGACAGAAGACCCGGCATTGGCCAGAACACTTTATTCGCGTTACATCGGCACGTGAAATACGGTGGGTTGAAAAAGGTGTCTGGAATTCTCCGGCATCAGGTTTTACGGTGTATTCTGATGCCTCCAAAGTTCCAGACACCTTTTTCAATACACGTTTATGTTTCACCAACTCCGACATTTTCTGGAACTCATCCGCTTCAGCCACACAGTCTTCGCATTGCCGTTTGCGATGCTGTCGGCGGTCATTGCCTGGTCCACGCCTGGCAGTGAATTCCGCTGGCGCGACCTTTTCGGAATTCTGGTCTGCATGGTGACAGCCAGATCCGCCGCGATGGCATTCAATCGACTGGTCGATCGTGACATCGACGCAGACAATCCTCGCACTGCAAAACGCCATCTTCCGGCAGGGTTGTTGTCAGTCAGCGCTGTGGTTGCCTTTACGATTCTGATGAGTCTGGCTTTTGTGGCTGCCACTGCCATCTTTCTGCCAAAACAACTCCCGATGATCCTTGCTGTGCCAGTGCTGCTCTTTCTGCTCGGATATTCACTGGCAAAACGCTGGACCAGCCTGTGTCATTACTGGCTCTCAGCGGCCCTGATGATGTCGCCCATTGCGGCATGGATCGCCGTGCGGGATGAGTTTGCTCTGATCCCGGCATTGCTTGGCGGTGTGATTTTCTTCTGGGTGGGAGGCTTCGATATTATTTATGCCTGTCAGGATGCGGAATTTGATCGACAACAAAACCTGAACAGCATTCCGGCCCGTTTCGGTGTTCGCCCAGCTTTGCGAATCGCATTACTCAGTCATCTCATCACGATTGCCATGCTGCTGTTGCTGTGGAAAATAGCCGGACTGGGACTCATTTTCCTGATCGGAGTGATCGCCATTGCCGGTTTGCTGATGTATGAACACTGGCTTGTCCGGCCCGATGACCTGAATCGAATCAATCTCGCCTTCTTCAATGTCAATGCCATCATAAGTTTCGGCATCCTGATCCTTGGATGTCTGGATATCTGGGTGTTTTGAAATCCGTCCAATGCAAAGCCACAACCATGCCACTTTCCATCAATGATTCAGGTCTTCGTGCTGTCGCTGACAAAGTCCTGGCGGGCGAGCGTTTAAGTTTTGACGACGGCGTCCTGCTGGATGAACGAGCCGACCTGCATGTGCTGGGGCAGCTTGCAAATTCTGTCCGCGAACGCAAGAACGGCAACTTTGCGTTTTACAACACGAACATCCATTTGAACCCGACAAACGTTTGCGTCTACCGCTGCCGATTCTGTGCGTTTCGCGCCGACCTGAAAGATGACAAGGCGTACACATTTACCGACGACATGCTCCGTGAGCGAGTCCTCGAAGGCCGCGCGGCGGGGGCGACGGAAATTCACGTTGTCGGCGGACTGCATCATAAGAAGAGTTTCGACTGGTATCTGGATGTCGTCCGGATCATCCATGAAACGTGTCCCGAAGTTCATGTCAAGGCCTGGACGCCGGTTGAAATCAGCTGGTTCAGCTTCATCACGAAGAAGCCGATTCAATGGATCCTGGAGCAGATGATCGAGGCCGGTCTGGGAAGTATGCCGGGCGGTGGGGCTGAGATCTTTGACGAGGAAGTGCGACGCCAGATCTGCGAACACAAAGCCGATAGCGATGTGTGGTTCGATGTGCATCGAACGGCGCATCAGCTTGGGCTGCGTTCCAATGCCACCATGCTGTATGGTCATATCGAAAAGGCGCGGCATCGAGTGGATCATTTAATTCGTCTGCGAACGCTGCAGGATGAAACCTCCGGATTTCAGACGTTCATTCCATTGGCGTTTCATCCGGAGAACACAGAACTTTCGTCGATTCGGAAAGCGGACGGCGTGTTTGATTTACGGATGGTCGCGTTGTCTCGACTGATGCTGGACAATTTTGATCATATCAAAGCTTACTGGATCATGCTGGGCGAGCAGACAGCTCAGCTGGCGCTCAGTTATGGAGCAGACGACATTGACGGCACAGTCGTGCATGAACTGATCTACCACGATGCCGGCGCAAAAACTCCGGAAGGGATGACTGTCGAACAACTGCATCGGCTGATTCGTGAAGCAGGCCGTATCCCTGTCGAACGCGATACGCTGTACCGCAAAGTCATCCGCAGCGGCCGCGAGTGGAC
>JANOUN010000980.1:0-2254 GCA_031416875.1 Planctomycetota bacterium
GCGTTTCTGCCTCGCTGGCGCTTCGGGTTGGTATTAAATCAACAGCCCGCTTGCGCGGCTGGCGAGTTTGTGAATCAGGATTCGTCGTAATCTGGATCCATTTGAATCGGGTTTTAACGAATTGATTTACCACAGAGGACACAGAGGTACACAGAGAGCAGTAAATTCGAAGGGAGAAACATCCTGATTCAATCAGCGGTTGTTGTGCATGTGACCCAGTGTCACTCCACAGCTCTGCAAACGTTGAGAGTTGAATATTCCTGAGAAGATTTTTGGCAACGCATCATTTTGAGGCCGACTAAATGTAGGCCGACGTCGCCGAATACGGCACAGCAGATTTCAGCGAAATCTGCTTACTTGTTTCGCTTGCGGGCGAAGCCCGCGCCAAGATTCCTCTGTGCTCCTCTGTGACCTCTGTGGTAAAACTCGTCTTCTAACACGCTGGTCCGGTCATTTGGCTCAAGTTCTGTCATGACCAACCTTTCAACAGCCCAGTCGTGGGGTGTACCGGTGGGCTGACGCCGCACGGCTCGCCGAAATACGCTGAATGGGTTTCATGATTGCGGCACGGTTTGGGTTTCGATGAAATCGTGGAGTCCTTCCAGTCCGCCTTCGCGGCCGAAGCCGGAGTGTTTCATGCCGCCGAAGGGAGCTTCTGCGGTCGGGCCGGAACCGGTGTTGTGACCGACGTGGCCGAAGCTGAGGCGCGGGATGACTCGGGCGGCGCGGTCGTCGCTGGCGGTGAAGATATAGGCGGCGAGACCGTATTCGGTGTTATTTGCCGCTTCGATCACTTCGGCTTCAGACTGGAATTCGATGAGGGGCGCCAGCGGGCCGAAAGTTTCGTCATTCACGCATTCCATCTGCGACGTCACACCACGCAGGACTGTGGGCGGGAAGAAGCAGCCCTCGTTCAGTTGCGGTGCGATCGGCGTTGAGCCAGCCACGCGTCTTGCACCGCGTGAGATCGCGTCATCGACGTGTCGTTTGACTTTGTCGAAGGCCCTGCGATCGATCAACGGGCCCATCGTGATGCCAGCCTCCATGCCGTTCCCCACCTTGATCGTGCTGACTCGCGCGGCCAGCTTTTCGGCAAACGTATCCACGATCCCTTGTTGCACATACACGCGATTGGCACACACACACGTCTGACCGGCTCCGCGAAACTTGTTGGCCATCAGTTGATCGACGGCGCGGTCCACATCGGCGTCGTCAAACACGATGAACGGTGCATTGCCGCCAAGTTCCAGAGCCAGACGCTTCAAGTGCGGCGCGGTGTCGGCGATGAGTTTCTTCCCGACCGATGTCGATCCGGTGAAACTGATGACTCGGACGGCCGGGTGTTCGCACAGCGCATTGCCGATTTCCCCCGCGGGACCCAGCACCAGATTTGCCTTACCCGGTGGCAATCCGATTTGTTCGATCAACGAAAACAGGGCGACCATCGACAGCGGCGTCTTCGACGAAGGTTTAATCACGCAACAGCAATCTGCAGCGAGCGCTGCGGAAAACTTTTTCGCCAGCATCGCAAGCGGAAAATTCCACGGTGTGATCAGAGCCGCCACGCCAGCAGGACGGTAGTACACAGTCCATGTCTGATTGCGAGGCCGATCGGCAAGCTGTTTCGGCTTTAGATGATCGACGCAGCCGGCGTAGTAGCGAAAAAAACTGGCCGCATAATCGGCTTCGGCCTGCGCTTCGGCGAGCGGTTTTCCGTGTTCGTGCGTGATAATCCGACCGAGTTCGTCTCGATGCTGCGTGATCAGATCGGCCAGACGACCCAGCCATTGGCTGCGCTGTTCGCTCGAAGCAGGTGTCGCCAGTGTACGGGCAGCCGCATCGATCGCGCGGTTGGTTTCAACACGCCCCATGACAGGCACGATCGCGATCGATTCACCAGTCGCAGGATTGATGACGGGCATCGTGCGGTCAGAATCGGCCGCGCACCATTTCCCGTCGATGTAGCCATTCGTTGATTTCAGCAGAACAGATTGAATCATCTCCGGTTCCTTATTCGAAACATTGATGCATCCTGCACATATGTCTGCAACCCGCAATGCAGAGTGTGCAGGAGCCGGGGCATCAAGTTCTTTTCAACATCTCCAGCAATCGCGGGTTATTGGCCACGATGCGAAACGGCCACCGACAGTGTACAGACAGGCGACGGCGAGTCCATCAACTTCGACGGAGAGCGGCGCAGAGTTCGAAGTCGTCAGGTCATCAATGATTCAGAAACAAGCTGGCCCTTCTGTCA
>JANOUN010000981.1:0-9093 GCA_031416875.1 Planctomycetota bacterium
GGCCAATATCACACGGCGCGTGTAATTCAGCGTTCGCCGTAAACTCATCACAGAATGCATCTGGACAAGTGACTGAATCCCCAAGGGTTGCGTGACGTTCATGGACTCAAAGAAGAAAGCAATTCTTGATCGCATCAAACATCTCGAAGAGGCGATTGCCAAAGGGCGTGGGTATCTGGAAAGCGGAAAGCACGCAAATTGGCATGGGTTTCGACCGTTGTTTGCTGCCAAGGTAAGGGACGGCAAGACTTTGCCACCTCACAAGGATTGGGTGAAAAACGTGTTTCTTCCGAGGCGAGAACGCGCACTACGAATGGCTCAGAAAACTCTGGAAGAACTGATTCAGCGTGATCTGCTCTCGAACGACAACCAACGACAACCCGTACAGGACATATGACTGGCGATACAAGGGTTCGACAGTACGCGTCTAAACCCAAACCGCGGCGCAGCGGCGAACAAGAAAATGCGCCGGAGTTGCCGGCCGGGCCGAAATTGAAGTCAACGTCGCTGGTGGCCACCCCGTGATTTTGTTCGTCCGCCGACTGAACCAATCTCATGCCGACGATCTACATTGAAACCTCTATCGTAAGCTATCTCAGGCAGCGGCCAGCTACTCAGATCGTGGCTGCGGCTCGTCAAGTTCTGACTCACAAATGGTGGAACGATCGAATGTAGGATGGACATTCATGTCCGTCGGATGGCCATGACACACAGTCGAAGCGAAGGTTATTGTACCTTGCCAGCCGCTTGACAATGCAACGGTGCTTGGCCATGACTCGGACATGAATGTCCAAGCTACAGGAATCGGAGCTTTGGACCGAGCGCCAAAAACCCAGCCTACCCAAAACTCACGCTTTGACATCGGGCTAGTCGCGACTACCGCGATCACGCGCCAGCGGCAGCAGCACCTGGGCGATCAGGAACAATACCAGCGGCGTGATCCACAGGATGCGGAGAATGTGCAGGACGGTGTCCGGCAATGGCACCAGCTGAGCCACAATCAGATAGGCGACCATGCCCAGCATCATGAATGTCAGGATGCCGCAGCCCATCGCCGTCATCTGACTCTTGAAGACGCCTTTTTCGCTGCCCGAGTCGAAATGCACATCGACTGTTCTGCGCCGTCGCAATGACTTACTGACGGCTTCAGCCAGTTCCAGTGTGACGGAAAATGCTTCCATCCACTTTCCACAGGATTCACGCGACTGGCAGACCGTGACGATACGATCAAGAACATTCGCGGTCTCAGGTATTGAAACTGTCCTGTGCGTTGCATGGTTCTGCGAGATCTGAAGCACGCATTCGCGGTCAGCCACGATCGATGGCTTGATCGTGAGCGTGCCGGGCGGTAATGGCTTTTCCGCCGTCGTTGCGGCGCTGAGCGTAATCAAACGCGATATCAGACTTCCGTCGGGGGCATTCGATTCCAGCGCCGTGATCTGCGTAAATCTGAATCCGCTCGCCGACAAATAATCGAGTCCCCGAATGACAGCGGCACGCACCTCCGCCGGACTGGTCTCAGTCAAGGTCAGTTCAATCGACAACTGCCGGGTAGCCTGTTCGTCCAATCCCAGATCCACTGCGGTCAGCGGCAGTTCTGCAATCGCCGCACGTGGCAACAACGGCATGATGCCACGCTGTGATTCGTCCAGAATCAGATGCAACTCAAACGAGTAGGCTGGCGAACACATCGCGGGAGGAATGACAATCACATGCCGATCGGCTTGCGAGGCCGCTCGGACGATTCGCAGTGATTCGTCCAGATCATCAATCGCAACGAGCACGGCATCTACATTGCCTGCCAGCAACGCATCTTCGACCGTCGCTGCCAGAGTCACCGGAACACTGGCGCGACTCACCGCGGCGGCCAGTTCCCCTGACAGCGCGCAGCGCACCAGAGTGTGCTCAGTGGAACCTGCCAGTTCCCGCAACACATCAAAGGCCGTCGCGTTGTTGCCGGCAATGGCGAATCTCATGCAGCAAGAATCCTACGCAGGTATCATCATTCCGTTCGAGTTCGCCGTGAGGCACGCTTTCTGTCAGCCGTCCACCTTTGAATCGCCGGTGTTTCCAGCGAATCTGGCGGACTGAACGTCGGCACGGCAGAGTCTACGCCACGCTCAGACATCGTCGAGCGACCTGCTACTTTTTTCAATCGCTTCCCGAACTCGCGACAGAGACAAACGCGAGAACGTACTCTGCTCCGCCATCGATTCGATTGGAAAACCGGCGGCGATCGGTAAGCTGCAGCAAAGAGATCATTTTACAGCTGCCACCGCATGATTTTCGATCGATCGGCAAAATCACATGAGTAATGAACCCCCCGTCGTCGGCGTGATCATGGGCAGTCGGTCGGACTGGGACACGATGGCCGCATCGGCGGATATCCTTCGTCAGTTCGGCGTTTCGTATGAATGCCGCGTCGTTTCAGCACACCGCACTCCCGCCTGGATGTCTGAGTACGCGACGGAAGCAGAAACCAGAGGTCTGAAGGTCATTATCGCCGGAGCTGGCGGTGCCGCTCATTTGCCGGGCATGATCGCGGCTCAAACGATCTTGCCGGTGCTCGGCGTCCCCGTTCAGAGCAAGGCATTGAATGGCCTTGATTCGTTGTTGTCGATCGTGCAGATGCCAGGCGGTGTGCCTGTCGGAACACTGGCGATTGGAGTTTCCGGCGCGAGAAATGCAGGACTGCTGGCCGTCAGAATTCTGGCACTCGACAACCAGCTTCTGAATCAGAAGCTGCATCACTTTCAGCAGCAACAGACGAACGCCGTTCTGCAGGACAGCGAACTGCAGTTGCCGGATGTTGTGACGGATTGAGCCATACCGCACGCGGTTGACATTGGCTCGTTTAACCGCGTGCCCAGCGGGCCGCGCGCGGGGCGTTGCCCACGCGGTTAAACGAATTTGTCACCCTCAACCGCGCGCGGTCTATTCAATCAATCGCCGTCCACAAGATCCCAGAATTCCGCCTCATTCGGATCAGGCTGAGACTTCGTGCGACCGGACGCATTGCTGCGTCCGAGAGATTGCGGGACGTTCGTTGGCGACTTAGCCTTTGTCGGCTGCGTCTGGACCCGTTTTTCTGAATTTGCAGACTTCTGCGGTGCAGTCTTACGGTTCCCCTTCGGACTTTGCTTTGCCGGAACGATGTTGCAACTTGCACAGCGTCCGTTTCGCAGCAATGGCGTGCCGCAATCATTGCAGAGCAGAACTGGCTGATCTTCGATTTCCGCAACGGCATGTGAAAGATTCGACAGTTCCGCCAACGCGTCAAGATCCGGACTGATCGCGACGGGGGCCTTCGCCACAGCTTTCAATGGGCAAGCGTTCAGGTGACCTCGTGTTGGCGTTTGTGTGGCGACATTCGGCACGGAAGCGGCGGGCGTCTTGTCCGAAAGCGCGGACTCGACCGGTGAGGCCGAAGTTACGACCACATCGGGGGTTTCCTGCAGCTGTGAGTTCACGTTCTCCTGACGGATGATTTCTGCCTCTGCGCGCAGGCCACTCACTGGTTCCCGAGCTGAGACATGGACGCGGGCCTGATGATCGTAACTGATTGTGACTTCAATCTCGGTGCCTTCCGGCAGGTCGGCTGGCAGATTGGTAATCTGACAGTCACCAAGCAAGGTTGGCGGCCGATCAGTTCCCGCACCGCTTTCCACGATTTGGACACGAACACGGGTTTGATGATCCACGACCGTACCAAAGACATGCGTCTTCGCGGTGGGCAAAGGCGTATTAGCGGGAATCAGATAATGAGGGACTTTTTTCCCCGATTCGTCCCGCACCAGAATTCCCAGCGCCCGAGCGTTGACGCTTCGCTGCTGCACTTTCGCCAGCCGCGAAGATGCCGTGCTGTTGAAAACCGTCCGTGCGTACTGATCATTCGACAGCAGCATACCTGCATAATATGCCGCACCGTGCGCGATCGATTGATCGGGCGACAACGATGAATTCAGAGTCCGGCCGCTGAGCTTCTTCAAACTTTCCCGGATCATCGGCATCCGCGATGCACCACCAGTGGTGAGTACGACATCGATATGAGCCCAGCCGAATTTGTTATCTTTCAGAATCCTCCGCGTGATCTCTTCTGATCGCTGAATCAGTTTTCGGCTGAGCGATTCGAATTCTGTCTGCTCGATTTGATAGGTCTTGCGATGCCCTTCGTGCTGCACGGTGATGGCGGCTCGCGGCCGCACAGAAAGACTGCGTTTGGCCTGTTCCGCTTCCAGGGACAGAAACTGCAGGCTGCCGCGATGAGATCGAGGATCGTTACCGAAATCCGCGATGAATCTTTCGGCCGCCGCATCGACCAGCACTTTTGTGAAGTCCAGGCCCCCCAGTTCCAGATCACCGTCGGATGCGACGACACAAACCTGATTGGTCTTGTATTTCACCACGGCGAGATCCAGCGTGCCGCCGCCAAGGTCGAACACCAGCAGCTGCTGATCGATGGCGAGTTCTGTAAACGCCAGTCCCTCATTCCCCAGCACATGACAGAGCGCCGCAGCAACGGGCTCGTTGATCATTTCAATGCGTTCCAACCCGGCCGCATGACCAGCCAGCATGGTCGCATGTCTCTGCACATCGCTGAACTGTGCGGGCACCGTGATGACGGCTTGACTGATCTCGCCAATCTGTTCCTGAGCCGCTGCGATGAGTTTTCGCAGAATCATTCCCGAGATATGCACCGGTGAGTATCGCGTGTCATCGATCTTCCAGAACTTCTCCGGGTTACCCATGAAACGCTTTGCATGCTGGACGACACGCTCCGGACTGGCAATCGCGTTCCGCATGGCTTCAGTGCCGATAATCGGCTGATCACCATCGAAAAATACCACCGACGGGGTCGAGAGTTCGCCTTCTTGATTTGGAATTGTGACCGGCTGACCGTGCTCGTTCAACCACGCAATGCACGAGTACGTTGTTCCAAGGTCGATTCCAACCGCATGAGTGTGCTTCATAATGAATCTCAACAACTTCGCAGGATGAGTCGCCTGACCCGTCCTGACCGGAGTTTACCACCGTCGCATGGTACTTGTCGTGTCACCGCTTCACTACAGAAACTGTCCGCTTCCAGCAGTCCACACGGGAGATTTGTCGTTCTTCGGTTCAGTCTGGCGTGGTTTTGTGGCAGAATGGTCGTGTTTGGTCCCCGAATGTCAGTTCGCCGCAGGGCGGGAATTGGAAAGAACGCAGATCCCAGCCCCCCCGGCCTGCATTGCGCACAGATTTGTAGGCCGGACCGAGCAAACCCAAATGAAAGCCGGAGCGGTGCCCGCCAATTAACTCCTGATTGACATTGCAACGTGTCACGAAGCGGAATCCGGGTTTGCGCTGTTCCGGCATAGCGGCGGGCTTGATCCGGCCTACTTCGTGCGCAATGCAGGCTGGATCGCTGCGGCCGGCGGGTTAGAGCCTGTACTACGGGAGGAATTCAACTGATGCATACGATCTCCTTCTTTTTTCTGCTGCTTGTCGTCCCTGCGGACGAACCAGCGTCGTTCAACACGGGTAAAGATCTTCAAACCGCTCTGGCGGCAAACATCAGTTGGTTCAGCATCGGCTCAGAACTCGGGAACCAGCTTCGCGATCTGCAGGCGCAGGCGAAGGTCGTGATTCTGCGGGATCGCCGCATTGATCCGCACCGACTGATCAGTGTGGAAACGGAATTCGTGCCGCGAGTTCAAGTGCTGAAACAGATTTCGGCCACGATTCCTGACGGAGCGTTTTGCATCACCGAAGATTTTGCCTGCATCGGGTCGGCCGATGCCATACATCGGCTTCCGGTTCTCCTCAGTCACAACTCCGGTCAGGTGACCAGGCTGCGGAAGGAAATTGATGCCGCCTCGTTTCGTCGGCTGACCGCCAAGATCGATGCGTCATGGGAACAGCTTTCGGAACCGCGTCAGATTCTGCTGGATCATGCAGAGACCGCTGGCTTTGTGATCAAGAATCCTGATGCAATTCCACACGACGTCTGGGCTGAAGCACGACTCCCCCGGATGTCCTTCGCCGAACTTGCGACGGTCGTTTTGAATCAATTCGACCTGACGTTCCAACTGGCGGGCGACCGGGCAGAATTGACGATCCTGCCAATTGATCCGGAAGAAATCATGGAACATCGTTACGAAGTTGGCAGCAAGGTGAAGGCTGCACTCGTCACCGTTTGGCAGCAGATCGCCCCGGAGATCGAGATCAAATGGACCGGTGCGAACGCCACAGTGACGAGCACACTGCGTCAACATGCATTGCTCACAGCCACGCTGCAGGCGGCGTTGAACTCCGTTCCCGGTTCAGACTCAACGTCTCAGATACCAGACAGTTCCATTCGCACGAGGAATTTTCAGATCAAAGCGGAACGAGCGACGATCGGGCAACTCATCGATTTCTTTCGAAAGGAAAGAATCATGATTGAGGTCGTCGACGAGGATTCACCAGAGGTGATCGCCATCCTGAGAGAATCCGTTCAACTTGACACTCTCACTGAACGCCAGCCGGGATCAAAACTATTCCCGGTCATCTTTGGCAAGCATTTTAAGAATGTCGATGTGCGGGACGATCGCGTCGTGCTTTCGAGAGATTAGCTGATTTCGGCTATGGCCTTGCATAACCCAGCCTTTCAGCCGTCGGCCCGATGTGGGGTTCGATGCGGCTGAGGTATTCCCGGTCAAACGTGTATTCGTTGTTTTGGTAGCCAGCCAGTGAGTCTGTGTAGGCTTTCAGCTTCGGCTGCATCGTGGACCATGTTGTCAGGCCGAATTGCTGGTAGATCGAGTCCACGATTTCTAACGGTCGAGCGGTGATGCCTTCGTGCCGCAGTTCGATCAGATTTTCGCGAGGGATCAGGTGTCGGTCGGCAAACCACTTTTGCATAATTGCTTCGTAGCGTCTGGATATGAATTCTTCGATCGCAGCCGGATCGTGCGTCTGGAACGCAAGGTCTTCTGTGAAGCGCTGCATCAGTTTCTTGGACGAAGCATGAACCAGCCAGGGATTGCGGTAGACATGAATGAATTTTGCATCCGGATATCGCTTCAGTACTTCGGGGACTCGCCCAAGGTTTGGTGGGTTCTTGAGCAACAGACGTTTACCACCGCTGGCATATGAAACTTTGCGCAGCAGGTACTCGTAATGGTCTGACCAGTGAGCCACATCCTGCCGACTGACGCCTTCGAACAGCACCGTCTCGCGAAACGTCTGTTCAGCAATCTGGGGGAAAAAGTAATTCAGATAGTGACTCATGTGAGTCAGACCGGCGAGTGCGAAGTCTTCTGACATGGGTTCATCAATCCCCAGCGGCACGGCGTCCATCGGGCGACTTTTGGGAAGTCGCCGCGACAGTATCCGGCGAGCCAGCCATTCCCATGTCAGAAAGCCGCTGGGAATTGCACAGTGCAGCATCGTCACGCTGGCAAACTGTGGGTCCTGCAGCATCAGATTGTGCATATTGGTCGTGCCACTTCGCCAATGGCCGATGATAAAAACGGGCGGCTCCGATAGCCGATGTCGACGGATGGGCAGTCCGAATCGCATTCGCTCAAAGTGTCGAATTGGGATCGTGGCGATGACAAAGAGTGTGATCCGGAGTACGCGAGGCCATTGTGCGACGTCGAATTGCCGACTGTAACGCCAAAGCAGTCGCAGCCAGTTCCGCAGTGTAGAAAAATACAGAATGTGTGGCAGTTGCATCCGTAGAATTTCTGCGGCCATGATTCAGAAGCAGTGCGGCGAGACATCTTGTCCGCAATTGGAGAGATGTTAGGCGAGCGGCAGGAAGTTTCTTACCAAAGTTGTTGTTCGAGCAAGAGGACTGAATTCTTGCGAATTCAGCTACGGTAGATTCATTTCTGCCGCTCGCCTTAACTGATCTGAACCGAAAAATTCCCACTCGCGGTGCGAAAAGGT
The DNA here is from genome assembly GCA_031416875.1 of Planctomycetota bacterium. Taxonomy (GTDB): domain Bacteria; phylum Planctomycetota; class Planctomycetia; order Planctomycetales; family Planctomycetaceae; genus SXXK01. Next base: position 7,915 of record JANOUN010000981.1, read on the forward strand.
GGCGGGAAAGGCAGGGATTCGAACGATTCGGACAGTTTGCTATGCTGCGTCCCACTATATCGGCTCGGCTGGACGTGCGTTCGGGCCGACCCGAACATGCCTTTTGGAAGTTATGTTTTCAACATGAGATACGACGTTTTTGGTGTGGGCAATGCCCTGGTGGACATTCAGGCTCGAGTTTCAGATCACTGGGTCGCCGAGACTGGTTTCAAAAAAGGCATTATGACGCTGGTCGATGACGGCCAGCAGAAAAGCGTTCTGAGTCGCCTGAACGGGATTTCGCTCAACCGCTGTGCGGGAGGTTCCGCCGCAAACACGATCATGGGCGTTGCGGATTTTGGCGGCAAAGCAGCCTACGCGGGCAAGGTCGCCAGCGATGAAACGGGCGAGTTTTTTCTTCGTGATATGCGAAAGATGGGCGTCACGATTGAAGTGGCTGCGGCCGGCAGCGGGCAGACCGGGACCTGTGCGGTGCTCATTACCGAAGATGCTCAGCGGACGATGCTTACAAATCTGGGAGTGTCGGCGACGCTCACCGAGGAAGACATCAACGAAGACGAACTGAAGCGTGCGACATATGTGTATGTGGAAGGCTATCTGCTCACCAATCCCGGCACCCGCGCTGCGGCCTACAAAGCGATGAATGCGGCAAAGATGTTCGGCTGCAAGGTTGCCTTCACCGCATCTGACCCGTTTTTGTGCAGCATGTGCCGAGACGAAATCTGGGCGTTGGTGGAAGGACCTGTCGACCTGTTTTTCTGCAATGAGGAAGAAGCAAAAAGTCTGACTGGAAAAAGCGACCCGATCGAATGTGCGGCAGAATTGCACCGACATGCAGAGAACGTCGCAATGACGCTCGGTGCAAACGGATCAATTCTGATGCACGAAGGAACGGCCATTCCGATTGAAGGCGTTTCCGTGGACGCAATCGACACCACCGGTGCCGGTGACATGTATGCGGGTGCGTTGTTGTACGGGATCACGAACGGGATGAGTTGGAAGCAGTCCGGGCACCTGGCGTCTCATGCCGCCGCACGCATCGTCGGACAATTGGGAGCGCGTCTTCAGAATCGATTCACGCAGAAAGAGATCGCGGCGTTGATGAAGTAGTCTGAACGGAACGGCGCTGGCGGGCTGTTGATTTAATACCAACCCGAAGCGCCAGCGAGGCAGAAACGC
>JANOUN010000982.1:0-4981 GCA_031416875.1 Planctomycetota bacterium
TCAGAGCGGAGTTTTGTGAGCCGGTATTACAACGCTTCCGTCGATTTGGCGTTCACTGGCCTCACGGTGTCACTGACCAGACAACTTGGACTCCAATTCGGTCTTTACAAGGTGGAAGCTCGAGCCCAGTACGTGCCGGTGATCCTGTCCGCATCGACATCCGATCCCTATACGACACTGCTGACGGAAACTTCGCCCGATCACATCAATGTCGCGGCCACGCCCTGGTCCGACTGGAGCAATTCACAGGAATACACAATCCTGCCGGATGGCCAGAATATTCTTCCGCTGTCACAATCACCGACAACCATCACGCCTCGTCCGACATTCGCGTGGGGTTCCAATACGGCAAACGCACAGTACGAGCTTTGGGTGGAAAATCGAGCCACGAAGCAGCGTGGGCTCCACGAGACTCTGTCGAACATTCGCGAGTTTCAGTCGCCGACGGATCTGCCTGCGGGTCAGTATGACTGGTGGGTGCGAATTGTGGGCACCACCGGACCGCGCAACGGCTGGAGTGCGAAGCAGTCGCTGGAAATTTTCGCTCCGGCAATCACGACCAGCGTCGTGGCCGAAACCGTTGATGCAACTCCCGTCGTGTCATGGAGTGCCGCCAGTGGTGCGCAGTCCTATGCCGTGACGTTCACTTCGACGACGACCGGAAACGTCGTTTATCAGGCCACTGAAGCTGCCGACAAGACATCTCACCGAGTCACCACGATTCTGCCCAACGACACGTACAGCGTCAGTATTCAGGCGAGCCTTCCCAACGAGGCGCGCACGGCTCCGGGGGCAGTCAATGCCAGCGGCGGCTTTGTGCTGAAGCGGATGACTGTGGGATCTGCTCCGAAGAATGTGACAATCTCGAATTCCAAAGTGACATGGCAAGCTGTTGATAGTGCGACGCGGTACAACGTGTGGATCAACTACATCGACTCGACCGGAAAAACAGAACACATTCTGCGTCAGGATGCGTTCGGCACCGAACTGCCGCTTTCCGCCAGTCTCACGCAACGTCCCGGCGCATACCGAGTCTGGATCCGCGCTATCCGCAGCGAAGCCGGTCAGGAATACACCGGCCGCTGGAGTGAAGTGAAAACACTGCAGGTCAGTTCTGCTTCACCCGATTCCAATGCCCTGGCAATCATCATGTCGGAACTTGCAATCACTGGTGTGCTGGACGGCGCTGCATCAATGTAGCCATCATCGCTCCGCGTGATGAGCCCTGCAGAGCAAACTTCCACCCACCAAAGCCACTCCGACTCTTCATCAACGATGCCTGTGACCACATACACAGCGCGGTTGAGGATGGCACATTCGTTTAACCGCGTGGGCAACGCCCCGCGCGTGGGAATCCAGCCAGCTGGACGCGGCCCGCTGGGCACGCGGTTAAACGAGCCAATGCCAACCGCGTGCGGGATAGAATGTAAATCGACCGACCATGTGGATTCATTGAAAGCTTGTCTCGACGGAGCGTGACGGCTACGTTGGCGAGCGGCATGCGTCAGCTTGCCGGTACACCGCTCACCGAGAGCATATTCAACTCTATTTCACCGGCTTGCGAATGCAATACACGCGTTTGTCGGTGCGAATCAGCAATCGATCTCCGGCAATCGCGGGCGTGGACAGCGTCAGGTCGTCCTCAGCCAGGCTGTTGGTATGCAGCACTTCCAGGGAGTCGCCCGCTTTGATCACGGAGCAGACACCGTCTTCATTCAGGCAGAACCATTTGCCATCGTAGCTCCACGGCGACGCAGTGAACTCACTGCCGCGATGCAGGCGCTCGAATTGAAAGAACGGATCGCCCGTCTTCGCATTGAAGCAGCTCACGAGGCCCCGGTCATACAGCACAAACAATCGGCCATCATTCACGATGGTGCTTGGGTTATAAGGCGCGATCGAGGTGCTGGACCACACGATGAACTCATTGCTGGTCTCGCCTTCCGGCAACGTGAGATCTCCTGTCTCACCAGGCGTCACTGACCAGTGATCGGGCAACCCCGTGTTTCGAGAAACACCAGTTGCGTCAGCTCCGCGAAACTGAGGCCAGTTCGCTTCGACGGGCTCGGTTGCCCCACATGGAACGAGCGTGGAACTCAGCACAAGAAGAACTGCAGAATAAACGGCAATTGCACCGGCGGAACGCAACATCGGATGCTCTCTTTTTAAGTCGTGGACTCGCAGGCAAATCGCGAGGCTGATGAACTATACTCATCGAGTCAGAATATTGCGCACGGTCCATGGCGCTGACTCGGAAAGAATCTGATCGAATGCACCACACTTCCTCATCCGCTGACACCAATTCTGTAACCGCACAGTCGCAGGCTCAAAGTCCATGGCTGCGATATGGGATCCTGGTTCTGTTCGCGGCAGCGGCAGGGACAGGATTCTGGATGTTCGGCAGCGAGCTGACACTGTCAAAGCTGGCGACTCGGGAAGCGGCGTTTCGACTGTATCAGCAGGATCATCCGATCCTGATTTATCTGTTCGCGTTGCTGATCTATGTGACTGTGACGGGGTTGTCGTTGCCTGGAGCGACACCCATGTCGCTGCTGCTGGCATGGCTCTTCGGTTTTTGGCGCGGCCTGATCCTTGTCAGCCTGGGATCGACGACCGGCGCTACGGTCGCGTTTCTGCTGAGCCGCTACCTGTTTCGACAATCGATCACAAATCGCTTCGGGGAGCGGCTGGAAAAATTCAACTCAGCGCTACAGCGAGAAGGCCCGTTCTACCTGTTCACGTTGCGCCTGATTCCTGCGGTTCCGTTTTTTGTGATCAATGCCGTGATGGGCCTGACTCCCATTCGAGTCCGCACGTTCTGGTGGGTCAGTCAACTGGGGATGCTGCCCGGCACGATGGTGTATGTCTATGCTGGCAGTCGAGTCCCGAATTTGCAAACGCTGGCGGACAAAGGCATCCATGCGATTTTTACCACCGGTCAGATGGCGCAGATCCTTTCGGCGTTTGCACTGCTCGGACTTTTCCCATTGGTTCTTCGACAGTTGATGAAGCGGATTTCACGCTCAACTATGCATTGAGCATCGCACGCACATCGATCCTCAGCGCGGGCAGCAGTAAGCCGGAGGCAACGTCGCTCATCCGAAAGACGCCATGTTCTGTGTAGATGCTGTCCTGAAGCACCAGAACGGTGACCTGATTTTCAAGCGGATCGACGATCCAGTACTCAGAGATCCCGGCTCTGGCGTAGTCACGGCGTTTGTCTTCATAGTCGCGCTGTCGAGCGTCTTTTCCGGGGCTGACAATTTCCAGTGCAAGGTCGATGTGAGTCGGGTAATCGACATCCGGACCTGGAGCATTTTCCGGTGCGATGTACAGAAGGTCCGGTTCACGAATCGTGCCGGGGAAGAGTCGGGCTGGAAGCGGTGCGAAAAGAGTTATTGAGCCACCGGGAGCGGCAGCCTCGAACATCCCGAGGAGCCATCGAAGAATTCTTTGATGTTTGAGCGTCGGCATCGGCAGAATCTCCAGACGTCCGTCAACCAGCTCGGCCATTCTGTTGGTATGAAACTTCAGAAAATCCGCCTCGCTCCAGCTGCCCTGGAGGGGCAACATGTAGGCGGCTTCCCAGGCAGGCTCGCCGTTGGATGATGGAATTTGCGGAGTTGTGACGGACATGATGATTAACCATCGGTGACGCGGAGTGGGGCCTGTGAACGTTGGCTGGAAAAGGGGTCAGGAACCAATAGTGCGGAGCACCCGTTGGGCCATTTGGCTATTGGTTCCTGACCCCTTTTCCAGACTCGTCAGCGAGAGCCCAGATTTGATCGACGGAAACTTCCAGCCCGGGCAGCAGGAGGCTGCGAGCATGGTCGCCTGGATGGCATTCCTGAGCGACCTTGTATTCGGTTCCCGCGAGTGTGAGTACGGTCACCAGCAACTCTTCCGGATCAACAATCCAGTATTCGCGAACTCCGGCTTTCGCATAGTCGGCTCGCTTGTCGACGTAATCCCGCTGACGAGCCTCCGTGCCACTGCTGACAATCTCGATGGCCAAGTCCATCTTGTCGGGATAGCCACGAACATTCTTCGGAAGGTGGTCAGCTTGAACATACAACAAATCGGGTTCACGAATCGTACGGGCAAATAGCCGCGTGGGAAGGGGAGCCATTAGAACTTTGCCGCCGATTTTTCTTTCCCGCACGTGGTCCCTGATCTTGTCGAAAAGGAATTCAAGGATTAGCTGGTGGAGCCATGTCGGCATTGGCAGAATCTCCAGGCGTCCGTCAACAAGTTCGGCCATTCTGTTGGTGTGAAATTTCAGGAAGTCATCTTCGCTCCAGCTGCCCTGAACGGGCAACATGTAAGCAGCTTCCCAGGCAGGTTCGCCGTTGGCGGACGGAATTGTTGGAGTTGTGATGGACATGCTGGATCCCTGGCAATGCGGGCTGCAAGGCTCTTCGGCCATGATTGTACAAGGAGCACACGTCGAATGAAACGCCTATGTCGCAGTTCTGGCACAGGCTCTTCTCGGCGGAGCGAGACGGCTACATTGATGGCGAGCGGCATGCGTCAGCTTGCCGGTACGATTGCGACGCCATTTCTGCGTATTGATCGCCGTATGCCCGGACGCTGAATCCAGCTTCAGCGACAAATCGCACTGAAGTTTCGACACCTGGCCTCCATATGGGTGGCCGACCGGCGCTCCGTCTGAAAGCAATGCTCAATTGCATAAAATCTGAATTCATCACTTCTTAACACGCCGTCAGAACTTCTGACTGCGCTGTCTGAGACATCAATGTCGTCTCCGCGTGGAAATCGCCTGCTCAAAGCTGCTGTGGCGGCCTTCAGGACGGGCTGTCAGTGTGAAGGAATGGTTAAGAAAAAACTTTCGGAAAACCGTTTCAATTCATGGTCACTTCATCATTGCTTAATGCTGCGCTGCAGAATACCTCCAGACGCGAATGAAAAGTGCTGGCTGATCGGAAGTGACTGCCACACAAGGTCAGAGGCCACTGAAAAG
>JANOUN010000983.1:0-3710 GCA_031416875.1 Planctomycetota bacterium
TTTGCGTCTCGGCACGGAGCCAGCTCGGAGTTGCCGGTGAAATTGAGCGTCGTCCAAGTATGGGAGCTCGGAGCGCAGTGCAGGCCGGGACAGCACGAATGGCGCGCCACAGTGCGCGAATCCGCACATTGGAAATCGGCCCGGAGGAAAGGCTGACAGGCTTCTCAACTCGCCTCTCTCAAAGTACTTTTCGATGGATTGTCGCCTTCAAAATGGAAAATAGGGAACGCGACTGCTGCATCGCCGTTTCAAGAGAACCGATTTATGGCCACGCCTATTCGTGAACTGGGCTTGACGATCACCGACACGCCACTGAACGAGTTGGTCGCTGAGTTTCGGCGAGAGTTGGAGCAGATCGGGATTCGACGGTTGAAGCCGGATTTTTATTTGTCCACGGAATGGGGAGTGCCGTTTGAGAGTATTTCGATCGGCATTCCCTTCTATCTTGCGCAGCCGGCACTGAGGTTGCCTTCGCTGTAACGCATGATCTGGTCGGACCGGTAACCGTCCTCGTCGGGATGGGCTGACTGCCAATACCCCGGATGAATGTTCTGGGCGTTCCAGCGCACTGTCCGACCAAAGGCAAAGTTGGTTTGAAATACCTCACGCGGATCGCCAGCAGGACCGAAACTGAGATCCATCAGCCCGTCAGCCGCAGCGCACGCTGGGCCGAATCCACGATCGAGCAATGCGTTTTCCGCCGTCAGGAGGCCATTAGCGCGCGGATGAAACCGGCCCGCCCAATAGTCCATCAGGATTTTTTCAAAAGCGGCCGCGCGTGGCCTTGTTGCGCGGAAAGCGCGATCATCGGGGTTGGGCCAGTGAAACAGCAGGTTTTGCCGCCGCACCTGCCACTGATCGAGGTCGTCGTCCAGTTCCACACGGGCGAATATGCAGTGAGCCTGGCCCTTGTCCCGCTGTTCCTCGTACCTCTTCCTGATTTTCCGGACGACCTTCTTCTGGGTCCTGAGCATGTAGTCGTCTTCGAAATATGCGTCTTCGCCTCCTGGCTCGGCCGACATCTTATTCCACTTTTGCACCGACTTTCGGCTTTGAAACGTGGGTTCCATCCCAATCCATGCATGACCAAAGTCGGTCGTCTCCTGCCGGCAACAATCGGCCAGCACCTCGGTCATCGGATCGACGTGAGATTGAGCGGTCGGCATGAGAAGTCCTTACGATTCACAATGATTCAGGGCACTTTGGTTTGAGAGCAGAATGAAGCTGCGCGAATTGCATGTAGTGTAGGTTGGACATTCTTGTCCGACAGCGATTCGACGGGCAGGAATGCCCATCCTACAATTTCTTCAACACGGAACTGGATCGCACTACGATGATACCTGCCGATCGGACTGTGATAAATGAGACGTGCTCATCAGCAGGATTTCCGTGGCTGTTATCAAAACGGCCGGGATTCGTCCCAGTTTCCACCGCTCCAGCCAATCACACACGGGGCTTAACAGGAAACTCAGCAAAACCGCCAGGGTGCACGGGACGAGGATGCCTTTTGCAAGGTAGAGCCCGGCGATGACGACGGCAATCGACGCTGGCATTATCATCCAGGAGGCTTGGGAAATCTTGTCTGGACGCGTCATCGAGTCTCTCTTGCCACAGTTGATGTTGAACCGCGTTCAGAATGAGATGCGGAGTTTTCTGTAGGGTGTGACAAGCGAGCAACGCGAGCGCGGGCACACCGAGGATTCATCGCAAATGTGGTGTGCCTTCGCAGCTTGCCAGCTGCTTGTCACACCCTACGAATTGCAAAGCTCCGGATACCATTCTGAACCTGGATTAGAGTGTCAGCACTGGAAGAGCGATCCGAATTCCTGCGATTTCTGCTACAAAATGTGCCTACCAGGGCTTGAGTTTCCACCCCAGCACAAAGCCAATTCCTAAGCACCACAGCGCCACCACTTCGGGCTTTTCCCGGGCGTATTCACGAACATACTCGGTGAAATCGTGGGATGGCCGGAACGCTTCAGCGGGCCGTTGGATCTCCTGAGCTTTCACTGTAACTGAGCACCCTGGTTCTTTGTTCATGTGTCGCGCCTCATGGAATTCTTGTTTCTTACGTTATGAGATGACCGCACGGTGCGTGCATCTTTCTAGTGCCTGGTCAGAACCAAAGATCTGAGTTGGGTGGCCGGGGCTGGACTGAGCGAAGCGAAGGAAGCCCCGGGGTTTCGAGCGAGCGCTCTCCAACCCCCGCCACCCAAAAACGAAGCCTTGACAAAGTAGTAGCCACGTTCGCCGGAACATGGGTAATCCGGAGTAAACTCTTGCTGTGGTCAGCAAGGCTCCGTTGGGTTGCGGGCGAAGCCCGCGTTCATACTCTTCAACTGGTGCGGCTCTGGTCGATGACCTTTCTGATCCAACGCAGGTTTCGAATGAGTTCATGCTGCGACCGCCGCAGGACAGCCAAACTCTTTCGCACCTGAAGGCAACCAAAGACGCTCAATAGAGCTCCAAACACGGCTCCCACGATGGATGCTGTCAGGAATCCTGCGGCATAGGATAAGTTGTAGCTCTGAACGAGGCACAGCGCCAAGGCTGTCAGCCCGACAGGAAAACATGCCAGGCTGACGGCCAGACCGCAGAGCAACAACAAGGCCGGCACCAGCACGCGCTTGCGGCATTCCTGTACGTCGGCGGCAAGCAGCTGAGCCTGCAATTCTGCAAGAGTTAACACGTCATGCGTGAAATCGCCCACGCCTCGCGCGAAGCCTTTGGAGGCGCTCTCCGGCGCACGATTTCTGTCGTCTATTTTCGTTTGATCAGCCACGCCAGAAATACCCCTATGGAAAATGCCGCACCAATTGCTGCCAAAGGATGCTCCGTGACATACGACTCAACGTCAGGCGTCCGAAAAGCGTTTTGGCAGTGAGACAACTGACGCGATGCTGGAATCGCCGCTTTCGAAGACTGGCCCTTGCGCCTCGCAGCCGACAGATAATCAGAAATGCGATTTTTCATGGTGATCGTTCTGGTTTGATTTGACCGCTTTGGATTCGAAAAGCCGGTCGGCGTGTTGCAGGACATACGCTGTCGCCCCCCGCATTACCAGATTGCCGACAAACGACAGCACTTTACCGGAGGCGCTGCCCTTCGACGTCGGCGCATTCGAATCGTTGGAACCTGACGCACTGTCCGCAGACTGAGCCTGGGGTTGCTTCCAAAATCCCAGTCGCGGTGCGACGAGATATCCGGCGACCAAAGACACACCGAGGACAGCCCATGGATAGGTTTTGACGTAGTATGTCCAGTCACCGATATCACGGGCATCACTCACGATCCCCTGAAATCCCGAGTTCAAGTCACCACGCACCTCTTCCATCCGCTGCCGGATGGCTTGCGTTTCCGGCGAATCGTGTACGAAGTTCTCCACGGCCAGCCTCCCGTACTACTAACAGTTGATTTCTTGTTGCGCCGCGAAGATTCTCAGCTTGCTCTGAACAGAAGGTGGGGCGAGTGCGACAGAAAAATGGGTGACAGAAAAATGGGTGACAGAAAAATGAATCGCAGAACGGAAATGTTTTTTGCTCCCATTTTTCTGTCACCCATTTTTCTGTCACCTGTGTTTTTGAGTCCCGGCTTTGACCAACGGGTTGCGGGCGAAGCCCGCGCTGGGTTTCTACTTTCGCTGAAGGAGCAGTGAGACAACAACTCCCGTGACCAGCCCAACACCGAAACAAGCCAGCAACGATTCAGCA
>JANOUN010000984.1:0-5425 GCA_031416875.1 Planctomycetota bacterium
CGAAAACGTGTCACTCATGGCCGCGTGAGGTATAATGACCATGCGCAACTTGTAGGGTGTGACAAGCAACGCGCAGGCACACCGGATTACAGACATGGTGTGCCTGCGCTGGCGCTTGTCACACCCTACGAATTCACAATCTGGCCAGCCGTGCGGTAAATTGCGAAGTGCCTTTCTTCAGCTCGCAGGCTGAGTAAAATGCAGGACACTCCTTCAACTCAGCATACGCGGATTACAAACCATGCCAACATATGTTTACGGTGTCATCCTTTCCGACGATGACGAAGATGTGGGCGAGACGTTTGAAATGGAGCAGAGCATCAAAGATCCGCCGCTGACGCATCATCCGAAAACCGGCGAGCCCGTTCGCAGGCTGCTCTGTGCGCCGTTCGTCGCCGGAACCTGGTCTCCGCTGAAATCAAAGAATCTGCTCAGCGACAAGAAGCTCACGGAAAAAGGTTTTACCAAGTACGTCAAGACAAACAACGGTTACGAAAAGAGCGCGGGCACCGGGCCGGATCGCATAGGCGGAAGCCGATCCGGCGAATAGGATACCAAGTTCTCAGGGGGACTGTCGTCGTAATCGTTTAACGGCAAGCCGCAGGCGTCGTTGTCACGGTACGCCTACGCCTGCGGCTCGCCGTTAAACGAAGCGCAACGCACCATCATTGTGGGGAATTGCACTTCGTGTGTTTCGCTCCGCTGCACACACCCTACTCTAGAAACTTCAATGCCATCGTCCACCGCAAATAAAATCTCTCTGGCGATGGCAGTCGTGCTCGGGATCGCACTCCTTGTGCCGTGGCTGCTGAACCGCAATGCTCCGCCGGACAACACGCTGGTCCTGTACTGCGCACACGATTCTGTCTTTGCCGATACAATCATTCGACGGTTCGAAGCGAAGACCGGCGTCACGGTTCAGGTGCGGTATGACGAAGAAACCAACAAGTCGCTGGGCCTCACGAACCTGCTGATCACCGAGAGGGCTCAGCCGCGCTGCGACGTTTTCTGGAATAACCAGACGCTGGGCACGATGCGGTTGAAGCAGGAAGGACTGCTGGCCGCCGTTGATCCTGCAGTGGCTGCGCGCATTCCTGAACGATTCAGGGATCCGGATCACCAGTGGGCCGGTTTCGCGGCGCGGCTGCGTGTGTATCTCGTGAATACAGAAAGAATGCAGGCGACCGAAGACAACATCGCAGCAGCTCTCAAAGCGGATTCGCTCTCAAACGTCTCGATTGCCGTGCCGCTGTTTGGCACAACACTGTCGCATTATGCCGTCCTGTGCGATCGCATGGGAATCGACGGACTGAAAGCCTGGCATACATCGCTGCGTACCCGCGGCATCCGGGAAGTGCGCGGCAACGGAGCTGTCAAGGATCTGGTGGCCGAAGGAGCCTGCGACTTCGGGTTCACCGATACGGACGACGCGTTCGCAGCGATCGATGCCGGCAAACCTGTCACGATGTTACCCGTGCGACTTGAGACAGGTCAGACAATCTGTTTGCCCAATAGTGTGGCGATGATTCGCAATTGTCCTCATCCTGAGTCCGCAGTCAGGTTCATCAAGTTCCTGCTCTCTGAAGAAGTGGAACTCGCGCTGGCAAATTCCGGGTCACGTCAGATTCCGCTGGGACCCGTCGATCATGCTCAGCTTTCGACCGAGGTTCTGGAACTCACAAAATGGGCCGCTGATGGTGTCTCGCTCGACGGTGCCGCAAAGCATCATGACGAAGTTCTGAAATGGTTGACGTCGGAATACACGGGCCAGGAAGGAATGTTTGAGAAATGAGCGTCCGGTTTGTTGCGGACCATGGTGGGTCTATAAGTAGGATGGACATTCATGTCCGTCGCACGGCCACGAAGTTCTGTCGAAGCGATAATCAGCGTAACACCGGAATCTTGCGTTTGGGATACCGGATTGCGAATCTCTCGGACATGAATGTCCAAGCTACATGACACTCAACCAATCCCTGCTCTGGTCCCTGGCACGATCTATGATCATTGCCAGCATCGCCGTGTGGCCGGTTGCCATGCTCGTGGCCCGCATCGAAGCATCATCCACTGTGCGGTCTCGGCGACTGCGATTACTGCTGGCCGTGTTTCCGCTCTTTCTGCCGGAATTGCTGATCGGATTCAACTATCGTCTGACGGCGACTCAACTGACTTCCGGAACAGGTCCTCTGACGGCCGCGATCTGCACCGAAGGACTGTATGGTCTGCTGATGCTGTCTCGCTGCATGGCCGTCGGCGTCGCACTGTCCATGTTACTGCCACGCGGACACTCGCTCGATGAATCGCTGCATGCGTGGGTTCTGCTGCGGAGCAGGATGGCGTCGGCAACATGGTGGGCTGGCTGGCTGCGGCTGAAGATTTTTGGAGCATGGCAAGCGCCGCTGGTCGCATGGAGCGCGATGGCTCTGGTCGCGTTTCAGGAATTTGAAACGGCCGCTCTGATGCAGATTGATCGATATCCGATCGCGTGGTCCGTGTGGCTCTTCGACGCTCATGCGGCCCGCCTGCCACTGTGGGATTCGCTGAGAATGATGGCATGGCCGCTGCTTTGTGAACTGGTGATGCTCGGACCGGCGTTGTACGTGATCTTGAAGTCGCCCGTGGCTGACGGGAACGAACTGGCCTGCGACCACGGTTTCAACGTTGGTTCGTCGGTCTGGAAGTCGGTGCGATTTTCCGCATTGCTGACGCCGGGAATCGTGCTGTTTGTGTTATGGCCGCTCATCAACAATGCGTTGCCGATCGTACGCGGCGGAATGCTGATGCTGGAAAACGCGACGCTGAGACAGTCTCTTGTTCAGATTCTGACTTCGACAGGATTTGCGATCGGAGCGACGGTGATGTCGATGGGGATCGCCCTTCGAATCTGTACCGGGATTGGTGAGCGGCACGGCGCTAGCCGCCGGTTCGCTGTGCGAATTCAGGGACAGTTATCGGTGGCTAGCGCCATTTCGCTCGGCAGAATTCTTTGGATGATTCTGCTACTGCCCGGTTTGCTGGGTTCATTAGTCCTCAGCCTTGGTCTGCTGGCCATGTTTCAGTTGCCTGGACTGCGAGGACTCTACGACACATGGCTCCCGATGCTGCTGGGGCAGACACTGGCCGTGCTTCCTTTTGCAGTCGCGGTCGTGCTGCTGTTGATGCGCGTCTCGGATCCCGCGGCACTGCATTCGGCGAAGTTACTGGCTGTGTCTGACGAGTCTGGCATCCGCAGACAGATGGTCGCGATTCGCTGGCGACTCACCACCGGTCGTTGGCTGCTGGGCGGACTCATCATCGCGCACCGCTGTTTCTGGGACGTCACGGTCGCGTCCATTCTCCGCCCTGTCCAGGTCGAACCTGTCATCACGCGGCTGTACAACGAAATGCATTACGGTCGCACAGAAGCACTGATGAGTCTCTCCCTCCTTGCCGCGCTGACGCCACTGGTCATCGCAGCCGTGGCCCTGCTGCTGAGCCGCCTGGCGACGATTTCAACGGCGTCGCGCTGAACACCCGGTTGTGTCATTCCGCTGGTGGCCAGCGCCAGATGTGGTCGTCTTCAGGGCGACTCCGGTCACTCAAATCCGTTTCATGGATTGCGCATTCTTCAAAACCGGCACCGTCTTTCTGCATGTTCGGGCCGACTGACGAAAGCACGAAACCGTTGAGTTGCTTTTCGTATCCCAGCTGGCTGCCGGTGAAGGGATCGGTCAGCAATTCTGGCCTTGCGGTTGAAAAGCCATCGACCGTCAGGATGGATTGCAGGTCATCCGGGAACTGGCCATGTACCTGCCGCCACATCGCCAGCCGCGCGACGATCTGAACGACTCGCCGTCGAACGTCGCGCAGATGAGCGAGTTGAATAGGGTCACCAAGCCATGCCCAACGTCTTTGAAGAAGTACCTGTTGCAACAAATGCGTCGGATCGCTGACAGACGAGGGAGGTGCGGAATTGATTTCACTGCTGGCGTTGATGCCCGCATACGATGGATCATTCCGCAACTTTTCCATCGCGGCCTGCTGCTCCTGCCATGTGGGAAGACGACTGGCCGCCACAGCGGCGTCGAAGTACTGATTTTGCTCCTCAAGAACCTGATTCCAGTTCACGGCGTGCCAGAATCTTCTGGACTTTAGTTTTGCCAGCCGACCGGTGAACTTGATGCCGGAATCGGTCAACCAGGAAGTGCCGTCGCATCGCCCGGCATACAACCCCTGGATATCATCGAGACACATGAATCGTTCGATTTCATTCAGTTGTTTGACCAAAGCCGGAAAAGTTGAGCCCTGCGGAAGCGTTTCTATCCGCGAACAGAACTCGGGAGTGAGTTTGCTGGCTGCAAGAACCTGTCTGATTGTGGCAGGCGTGGCATGCAGTTCTATCGCTGTGGCGCAACTGGTCGAAACAAGGCAACAGTCATCCATCCTGGCAGCCATTTTCCATGTGAACGCCATGTCATCAAGCGCACCATTCAGATCGCCCTGACCTGCTCGGTACATGCTCCTCAGCCGAAATCGTTGCGCCAGCGCGCGACAGTGCTGATGAATGGGAAGAAGCACCATTCTGACGGCCTGTTCACCATGAGGATCAGTTGCTTCCGGGTATTGCACGGGCAATGGCGTCGGCTTGTAGGTATTGACGACCGCGTCATACCACGCTTTGTTCCCTTCAATCACAGATGCTAACAGTGGATTATCAGCGGCAGAAAACGGGACTCGCATTCGCTGTTCCAGGATGCCGACTTCAAACTCGCGAATCATCTGCTGATCTTCAATTGACGGCTTCTCCACACCCAGATTTTCCGTGAACACAGTGACCGGATCGTGGTAGACAATATTTTCTGTGCCAGGCGGACGCGGTCTGTTGCGGCGCGGGTATTCAGGCGTCCGTGTCAAATCACGCTCGTTTTCAAATAGCACAAACCAGGGGTCATCGGTAAAATCGCCACTTCCCATCTGCAGGTTCTCGCGAAACACGCTCAGATAATCGACATAGCCGTCCGGCGTGAGCGGGCTGGTAAGCCGCGTCGTTTCGTACGAGATTCGGATCGGTGCTGGCCAGCCAAATATGTGCCACGCCAGATAGTTCAATGGCAACAGTATGCCAGCGGTCGTCCAGACCAGCGTCCTGGTTCGGCGGTTCCACCATCGTCGAGTTTTCAAGTGCGTTTGAGTCATTGTGCTGGAGGCTTCTATTTTGCGTGGTTTGAAGTCGGCTGTCTTGAACTGTTCGAGAAATCACTCTTGGCAGGCACCACATTCATGAAGAATACAACCGAATGTGGACAACCGAATTGCGGTAAAGTCCAACAATGGCACTCATTCGGTTGTCCACATTCGGTTGTTCTAAATACTACGCCACTGCAAACGCTTCACAGAGGTCCTCAAGTCGCCACGCCGATACGCATGAACGAGTCGGCACGCGAGATAT
>JANOUN010000985.1:0-1650 GCA_031416875.1 Planctomycetota bacterium
CGAGAAATTCTTCTATTGCAGGACTCGGAGGGCTGACGCCCTGCCGCTCTCCCGTTCACAACACTAGCTCTTTGACGCCAGGCGGGCGACGAACGCTTCCAGAGCCTTTTTCAGCAGGCCTTCCACTTCGTCTGTCAGTGCGGCCTGAGCGATCAGTTTGTCACGCATATCCGCATGTTCGGTTCGAATGAACTCGTGTAACTGGCGTTCAGTTTCCTGCACCTTGTTCACGGGGACCTTATCGAAGTAACCCCTGGCCCCGGCATAAATCGCAACAACCTGATCGGCGACGTGCAGAGGACCGTACTGTGGCTGCTTGAGCAGTTCCACCATCCGATAGCCACGATCGAGCTGTGATTGGGTGGCTTTGTCGAGTTCTGTACCGAGCTGCGCGAATGCTTCAAGTTCCCGGAATGCGGCAAGGTCGAGTCGCAGACTTCCGGCAATCTTCTTCATGGCCTTGTTCTGAGCGTTGCCGCCCACGCGACTGACAGAAACACCGACGTTAATAGCAGGGCGAATGCCTTTCCAGAATAAGTCCGATTCCAGATAAATCTGACCGTCCGTGATCGAAATCACGTTGGTCGGAATGTAGGCAGAAACTTCGCCCTCCAGTGTTTCAACAATTGGCAATGCCGTCATCGAACCGCCACCCAGTTCGTCGTTGAGCTTCACTGCTCGTTCGAGCAATCGACTGTGGCAATAGAACACGTCTCCCGGGAACGCTTCACGACCAGGCGGACGACGCATCAGCAGTGACAGCTGGCGATACGCCACGGCCTGCTTCGAAAGGTCGTCATACACGACCAATGTGTGCTTGCCCTGGTACATGAAATATTCAGCCATCGCCGCACCCGCGTACGGCGCGAAATACTGGACCGGAGCTGGGTCGGCACTGCTCGCGGCGACCACGATCGTATAATCCAAGGCCCCGCTCTGGCGCAGAATCTCAACCACTCCGGCCACCGAGGAACCACGCTGGCCACAGGCCACATAGACGCAGATAACCCCTGTATCCTTCTGATTCAGGATCGTGTCAATCGCGATCGCGGTCTTGCCGGTCTTGCGGTCACCAATGATCAGTTCGCGCTGACCGCGTCCAATCGGTGTCATCGCGTCGATAGCTTTGATCCCGGTCTGCAGCGGCTCGCGAACCGGCTGACGTTCCGCCACTCCGGCGGCCTGCCATTCGACGGGGCGTGAATGAGGCGTCAGGACCGGGCCTTTGCCGTCCAGCGGATTGCCCAGCGGATCGACAACACGACCCAAAAGCGCATCACCGACAGGTACTGACAACAGCTTGCCTGTAGAACGGATTTCGTCGCCTTCTTTGATTTTCAGGTAATCCCCGAGAATCACGACGCCGACGCTGTTCTCTTCCAGGTTGAACGCCAGGCCGCGCGTGCCATTCGAGAATTCCAGCATCTCGCCCGACATCGCTGTGGAAAGACCGGTGCAACGGGCAATCCCGTCACCAACCTCAATCACGCGACCCACTTCTGCGGTCAGAATCTGACCGCGAAAGTCTTCAATCTCCTTCTGGATGACTGAAGCGATCTCGTCCGCTTTGAATTTCATTGAGTGCTTTCTCCACCAGACGACCCTTCAGCTCTTTGAGCCGGGATCGCAGGGATGAATCATAAACAGTAT
>JANOUN010000986.1:0-8580 GCA_031416875.1 Planctomycetota bacterium
AGTAAATTGGAAACAGCCTGACCCACGCGTCGACATTCTGCTTTCTTCTCAGGATCAACTGCGGGAACCGAACTGCTGGCGGGCAGCATCAGGCCGATCGCTTCCATCGCCAGGCCCCAGGTATTGAACGACGCTGCAATACCGCAGCCGCCAGGACCAGGGCAGGCTTTGCGAATGATGGCATCGGATTCTTCGGGACTCATCGCACCGACGGAAACTGCTGCCTGCGAATCGTAAACATCCAGGATCGTAATATCTTTTCCGTTGTGACAGCCCGGAAGTATGCTGCCGCCACTGACAATGAGTCCCGGATAATTCGTGCGTGCCAGCGCCATCGCGAACCCGGGGCCGTTCTTGTCACAGTGATGCAGTCCGATCATTGCGTCGTAACAATGCGACGTGATCACGCATTCCGCACTATTGGCGATCAGATTGCGGGACGGCAGACTGGCATTGCCGCCTTCGTGGCCCTGAGTAATGTTGTCGCTAACTCCCGGAGTTCCAAACGGAAACCCCAGCATTCCGGCTTCACGACATCCGGCCGCAATTTCCTGTGCCAGACCGTACGCATGGATATTGCACGTGTTGCCCTCCAGCAACGGCACGCCGATCCCGATCTGTGGCTTGTTGAAGTCCTCTGCTGTCATGCCGACTGCGTAGTAAAACGCGGTGATGCCTTTTTGCCAGCCGTGTGTGAGTTTGTTACTGTTCCAGTTGAGCATAGGAGGAGTTTTCAGTTTCGAGTTTCGAGTTTCGAGTTTCGAGTGGTAGGTCCTTTCTGCCGGAAAGGACTTCGCAGCTTGCTGCGACCCGCGACCAAACGCAGGCGGATTGAACGGCAACGCGGCAACGTTGAGCGGAGGTCCGTTTTAGGGCGGTTCGAGCTTCGCTCGAAGGTCCAGCCCGGCAGGCAGGACCTACTTGATTTTGCGAATTCGAATATTCCGATAATGGGCCTCACCGGGCGGACCGCCATGAATCTGAAGCGCGATAAGGCCGGACTGTTCAATCGTCTCGTCGGCTTCCGTGTAATCAACGGTCTGGAAGTCATTGATCCAGAGTTGAATGTGTCGGCCTTCGCAGAGGATGCGGTATTTGTTCCATTCTCCAGGCTTCAGGACCTTCGCCAGTTTCACTTCATCCGGTGAAGCCATGACCTTATTCCGGCGTGATTCATCGTACAGTGCACCCCAGTATTTTTGGCCAAGGTCCGCCTGATAGCCGATCATCTCGTGATGACCAGGAATCCGCCTGCTGCGAAGCTGGACGCCGGCGTTTGTCGCTTCACCGATCAGGCGAAACTCCAGCTGCAGTTCAAAGTCCGCGTACTCGTGCTTCGATGACAGGAAAAAATTGTTTGGGATTTTCTCTTTCAGCTGTCCGCCAATGATTGTCTCGTCTTCGACTCGAAACACCGTTGAGTCCCCGTCCCAGCCATCCGAGGTCATTCCGTCAAACAGCGTCTGAAAGCCGTCATCGGATTTTTTGTCTTCAAACGGCGCTGCTGCGACAACACAGACGCCCATCAACAAACTGGCGGACAAAGCGACGCACGCAGGCAATGCGGCAAGACGTAAAGATGGAACGTTCATCGATGGCTCCTCGATTTGGGAAAAAACTTCGAGGCAGGAGTCTATCGAAGAGTTGTGCGATGCGAAACTGACCACGAGATCCAGGGAAATTCTGGCCTGCGCAAAAGTCGGGTTCACAGGGGCACTGATCTATCCGGGTTTCGTGCCGTCGGCAGGAATCGTGTGGCCGGAGCGGTTTGCCGCAACGCGGCACAACGTGAAAGCCTGGGGCATCGCCCCAGGAAACGCCAATATTGAACGTCGAAGCCCTGAAAGGGCGTGATGGAAATGCACGAGCATTTCGCCCCTTTGGGGCTCTGGTCGTTCGTTTCACAGGTTCCCAGGGCGTTGCCCTGGGCTATCACATTTTGTGCCTTTGGCACGGAACGCCTTGACGAACGACGACGTCCGGAACGACGAATCGATAAGAGCGGGAGTTCGGTGTGCCCATGACCTGAACGGCCGCAGCCACCCCGTTGCAGGTGCGTTTACCCGCAACAAAGGGTGAACAACCTGTTGCATGATGGACGCAGCACATCATCAATAGACTCTTCGAATCAAAGAGTCTGCGGCAGCGTAGCAAGGAGGCCACTTGACTCAAAAAGTCAGGCGGCATTGCTATGCGAGCGATGGTTCGGCAAGTTCAAAGTCTGAATAGTCCAGAGGATTCATCCAGGAGCAATTATCGCCGGGCTCTTCCACCTGCAGTTGAGCCACACTGCCTTCGACCGCGACCAGCGTCACGACCAGATTTCCAACTCGAATCGACTCGCCCGGAACAAGATCAATCTGGTGGAGTTGCATGATAAGAAGGCTACCTTGTGTAGAAGACAGCACCACAGTCGCCGGGCTTTTTAAATTGCCTTGCGTGTGGTGCAACCAGACAAATGGACATTTGCAGTGAAGTACCAGCAGAACGCTGACATGACTCTTCAGTTGATAGACAGTCGCAAACATCGTCAAAGAGAAGTGGGCGTTATACCGACGACTTCCCAATCCATCAATCTCGATTCAAAACTGATTTTGATGTTCGTGACAGCTTTTTTTTTGCGAGAGAATTCTGGCGTCTGGCCCTTTCATTTCCGCAGAAAATGATTCTCACTTTTCTTTGAGAATCCGAACAGACGATTCAGTGACAGTCAGAGATTCTTGTCGGCGACGACGAGTCAGACCTTCATCAGGCACTTCACTGCGCAGAATCATTCCAGCTCTTTCGAATGCCTTTGCAATTTCGCGATCAGTTCCTGGCGCGCGCGAAAAATGCGGCTGCGGACTGTGCCCAGCGGGATGTCCATGATCCGGGCGATTTCTTCGTAGGAGAATCCATCGATTTCCTTCAGGATCAGGGGTTGCCGAAATTCTTCAGCGATTTCCTGCAGCGCCGTCTGGACCATTTGAATCTGCTCCGCCTGCTGCATCGCATGTTCCGGAGCAGATTCCGAGTGTTCGTCGGCAGGTTCAAATCCTGCGGCTTCCTGCAGTTGATCGAGCGACCCTGAGCTGATCTTCGGACGTCGAATCCGACTGATCGCTGCGTTACGTGCGATCCGGTACAGCCATGAATAGAAACCCGCCTCGCGACGAAATGAACTCAGTTTCTTCCATGCCAGCACAAATGCCTGCTGTGCAACATCCAGTGCATCTTCGCGGGAACCGAGCGTGTGTTCCAGACTATGCACCAGTCGATCCTGATACTTCCGAACCAATTCATCAAACGCGCGCGTTTCTCCGGCGAGCGTCGCGTCGATCAGTTGCAGGTCGGATGAACTGTTCAAGAGGAATACTCTGCCCTGGCGCAGGGGTTAGAAGAGCCCGTGTGTCATTGTTTGTCGCGCGAGGTCGCCCCGGTGGCACCGGTCAATTTCGCACGCTTTGAGAAATAATACATGGCCCCGATACCAGTGATCAGCAGTCCGATGCTCATCAGCTGAGAAAACGTGAAGTTCGTGCCCAGGCGGGGGGCTTCGTCGTCGCGGAGCGATTCCAGAATGAAACGATTGATGGGATAAATAATCCAGCCCAGTGCGAGAACCGCCCCGTCAAACGGACGACGGCGAAAGTACCATGCCAGAATGCCAGCCAGAGTAAACGCCGCGAAAGAACTGTAAAGCTGGGTGGGATGGAGCGGAATTGTTGATAGTGGATTTTCGAGAATTCTGCCTTGCGGAGCGAGCTTTTCAAATGTCAGGCTGTCCGGCGGAAATCGGACGGCCCAGGGAAGGTCGCAGGCTTTTCCGTAACAGCAGCCATAAAGAAAGCAGCCGATGCGTCCAAAACCTTCTCCGACAAACATGGAGGGAGCGATAACATCAAACATGGCCAGCGGATTGATCCCGCGCCGCTGGCAGTAAATGACAACTCCGACGATGCCACCGATCACGCTGCCGTAAAACACGATGCCGCCGTCCCACAGCGCAAACGGGGCCAGCAGCAGATCCATCCCCTGCTTGCGCGCGAAGACCTGATTCCAGTTTTGCATCAGGTAGATGGTCCGCGCGCCGATCAGGCCGGGGATCAAAGCCCACATCATCATGTCCCAGATGGCTTCCGGCGGTTGTCCAATCGCGCGAACTCGCCGCGTCGCCAGCCATGTGGCGGACGAAAACCCGATAAACATCATCAGGCCGTAACCAAAAACCGGGATGCCTGTCTTGACGATTGGGAGTTTGAAAAACCACGCTGCGGCAAGGGCTGCGGGGACAATGAGCCAGAAACCCGCAGACATCGCGGACTCGGCGGCTTTCTTTGATGTCGCGTACATCACGCCAAAAACCAGGAGCACGATGGCGACCCACAGCAGCATCAACCACGCTGCACCGACATGCAATTCATTGCCCACCGCCTGCCATTGCCAAAGATTGTCGAATACAAAACGCAGCAGCACTTTCCGCATAGCGGCAGGATCTCCTGTGGGCTTAATCGTCACGCGTGTTCAGGCAGGCCAGCGGCAGAGATGAATTGAGCAGGCGCGCAGGGCGGGACGTAAGTCCCACAATTCTGCCTCCGGAAACAAGCCGCAGGCTGACCTCTCAACTCGCCGATCTGATTTCTACTACCGCTGGATTTGCAGTGTCTGACGAATGATAGCGGAGTTGCGGGGGTTAGCGGAACCGCAGGATTTGGTTGTCGATCAGGCGCGTCGAACCAACCTGAACAGCGATCAAAGCCACAGCGGAATTTGATCGATCTGTGAGCAATTCCAGCGTCCCGGAATCAGCGATCACCACGTACTGCACGTCAATTCCACCCACAGAATTCAAGTGGTCGGCCATTTGTCTGGCGATCTCAGGCGGTGTCAATCTGGATTCTTCGGCCAGCGTTGCTGCCAGTTTCAGAGTCTGAAAAAGCTGCCGCGCCTGTTGCCGTTCAGCAACGGACAAGTAGCGATTTCGGCTGCTCATTGCCAAACCGTCTGCTTCACGGATGATGGGGCAGGTGATGATTTCGACAGGCTGGTCAAGATCCGCGACCATCTGCCGAATAACCAATTGCTGCTGAAAATCCTTCTGGCCGAAGTACGCGCGATCCGGTTCCGTGATATTGAACAGCTTGGTGACGACGGTGGACACGCCGTCGAAATGTCCCGGTCGATGGGCGCCTTCAAGTACCTGAGCCAGCTTTGTGACCCGCACAATCGTCTGTGCGGATTCAGCGTACATGGCGGAGACGGGTGGAGTGAAGATCAGATCTGCCCCCGCGGTGCGACACATTTCCAGATCAGCATCCAGCGTACGCGGATAACACGTGAAGTCTTCGCGAGGTCCGAATTGAGTCGGATTCACGAAGATCGTCGCGACGACGAAATCGCAGTCGCTTTTTGCTCTCTCAATCAGGCTGACGTGCCCCGCATGCAGCGCACCCATGGTCGGCACGCAGCCGAGCGAGCGACCCTGTTGACGGGCGGCACGCACGATGCGTCGAGTCTGAGTCAGCGAAGATTCGACGATCATGCTTTAGTAGTTGTAACTGGGGTTCTTTGTGTCAAAGTCGCGGTCCGTCAGTCGCACTTCGGCTTTAATGTCTGCGAACGTGTAGTCTTCCATGACGGGTGGCTTCGCGCCGCTCTTTGCGGGAAATCCGAACTGCTGCAGACGCACCGGCAGACCGGACTTCTCATCGATCCAGAGGCGCGTCATATGAAACATGAATTGTTTGCGGGGATGTGGGTGAGAACTCTCAATGACGCGGCACTTCATGTTGCCGATTTTGGCGTCTTCGAAATACTTGACTTCCGTTTCGCCGTATTTGGTTTCGGCTTCCCACTGTTCGATCAAACCCTCCATCAGTTTCTGGATGCCGGCTTTTGTGATCGGATAACGGTTTTCGGCCATTGCCTGAGTGCCGGTCGGGGCCAGTTCAAGTGTCCCGATCAGGGATGCGAAGCCTGCTTCATGGACCAGCAGGTTGTTGTTGTTTTTGCCTTCAACAAAAATTACTTCGCGGCCGGCATGAGGCTCTACAAAGAGCATGTAGACACTGAAAGGTTCGTGACGCACCTTCATTTTGATGGTCTGTGAAATTGTCTGTCGGCCCACGACCTCCACTTTGGTAAATGTGCATTCGTAGCCACTCAGCTTCTGCACATTTTCCACGCACGTCCTGGCGTGTCCCAGTGCCGGAGCCAGTGGATGTTCGGTCGCTTTCGCAGTTGTTTCATCCGCAAAAATCGACTGTCCGGCGATTCCCAGCATGCCGACAGCTGCAAGACTCGCGGCAAAACCACGACGAGAAAACTGTGAATTCGATGAAGTTGAAGTCCGTGTCATGTGTGTACTCCTGAAACGTAATTCTGGTCTGCGTCGGTAAGCCTTGAATCGGCAGAAATTGCTGCAGAAAAGCGATGCTGATGGAATCGCCCGAGCGCTGGATACAGTGCAGACCTCATTCATCAATCGCTGTTTGCATCCGGTTGTCATCAGTCAAAGTCCACCTGACTCATCATACGCCAGGCAGTTTTTGTTGTGCAGTCTGCAAAATGCAAATGTTCCTCTCAAAGAGCGGAAATGTAGCCGTGATTCGGTGATATCAACCAGTGCAGGAATCCGTGGAATCGTTATTTTTGGCGTTCTTTGCCGCTCAAATTGCAATTGTGGTAAATGGAAGTCTGTTCTAAACTCCGGCAGAATCTGCTCGTTGGAGCGGCAAAAAACCTCGGAATGATCGGAAGAGCGGGAATGGATTCCTCTCGCAGCGGTCTGCTGTCAACATTACTCATGACGCTTCCACTGATTGTGGTTCCGGCGATTGCGCTCTTGCGCCCGCCAGGACAGGCCGGTATCTCCACGGTTGCGCTCGATGCGGCCGATGTCGAGGAGGCTGATTCACTCTTCAAGGATTTCCCCGAGCTGGAGGCTGATCCTGCCGAAGTATCCAGGACGGAATCACCAGGAAGTTTTGATACTCTTCTGAACGATGATGATGATGATGATCTCGGGTCGAACACCAGAGGCGGTAATCCTGAAGACATCGACGCGCGAGATGCCGAAGCTCCACGAGATGTCTCACCTCATACTGTACCGCCAGGTAATGCGCACAGAGATCCGTTCCTGACTGAAGACGAGCCACAGACACCACCGCTCACGAAACCAACAGGTCCAGATCCTGAGCCGGAGTCGGGGATCGGATCAAAACCGGAGGCTGTCAAGCCCGATGCCGGACAGATTGTTGAACAGTTAACCGCGATGGGCGCATTGAAAACAATGTGGTTTGAAGCTGGCGACAAGACACCGGTGGGATTCGCCGTCTTCTTTCGTGGCCCGCAGGAACTGACGCGATTCCGTTTCGAAGCCGTCGGTGAGAGCCGCGAGGCCTGTGCGCGAGACGTCCTGGAACAGGTCACACGCTGGCAACAGCAGAATCCCGCGCCATAGATTCATCTGAACCTGCGTTAAGCTATGTGGAACACATCACAGCAAAAAACAGCAATCGTGCCGCGTGCCAATGCACATCCCGCAGATACTCACCGCTGCGGGATTCAACAGACTCAGCGGGAAACGCTTCGCTGGCTCGATCGATCGTTTCGCACGCGAAGGTCTGCACTCGCGGCACTGCAGATTCTTCCTGACGGTGGCTTGATTCGATCCACACGCATCGCGCGGCTGGAAGCCGCACTACTGATTGCCGATGGTGCCGTCCCCGCCCGCAAGCTGGCTCAGGTGGCCCGCCTGATCGACGCCGGAGAGGTGCAGCAGTTTGTGCAGCTGCTGAATGACAGCTACGATCGAACTCGATCGGCATTCCGCATCGAGCAGACCGCCGCCGGCTATGTTTTAATGACCCGAGCTGCGCTGTCACCGTGGCTCGATCGTCTGCACAATCGTCAGGCGGAAATGAAACTGTCATCCCCGATGATGGAAACTCTCACGATCATCGCATATCAGCAGCCAGTCACTCGAGCGGATGTGGAAGCGATTCGCGGCGTGCAGGCCGCAGAAATGATCCGTCAACTCATGGACCGCAGTCTGGTCCGCATCGGCGGTGAAGACGATTCGCTCGGTCGCCCGTTCCTGTACGTGACGACTCGTCAGTTTCTGACTTTATTCGGCCTGCACCGCCTGGAAGACCTGCCAAACTACTCCACACTCCGCCGCCAACGCACCCTCCCCGCGATTGCTGAGACCGGCAACGAGGAGGACGATGATCTGGACAAAGCGGCCTGAGTTACAGGTATCGATCGGAATCGCGGCACTGATACAAATCACCATGTAACGGTTCAACGTTCGGCGACCGCTGCATCGCCGCAATCGAGTGCGTTCCAGACGAAGAAACTACTGCTCAAGGCTGTTGAACAGGCCTTCTGTTCTGCAAACGTGGAGAGTTGAATATTCCTGAGAAGATTTTTGGCAACGCATCATATTGAGGCCGACTCAATGTAGGCCGACTTCGCCGAAGTCGGCACAGCAGATTTCAGCGAAATCTGCTTACTTGTTTCGGTTGCGGGCGAAGCCCGCGCCAAGGATTGTGAAGTCAATGGATTGCGAAGTCAGTGGAAGTTGAAGAAGAACGGGGC
>JANOUN010000987.1:0-3156 GCA_031416875.1 Planctomycetota bacterium
CAGCCAGGGGCCGTTTGACATGACGACTTGACCATTCCGTGCGTTGTCGCGCATTTCGTCAGAACTGATCCTTGCGGGATCATCCGTGCCGGACTTCACCCAGATTCGCAGTCCACCCGACCCGTGATAATTGTAGTGTGAATCGGTATTCACAACGCCATAGATGCGAAACCCCTGATTCAATAATTGCAGCCAGTTGAGTGCCGTCTGATTGCCGGTCTCCTTGCCTCCATAGATGTGGTAGCGCGTTGGATTCAGCAGTGGATCGATCGGATGAATTTCCGTCACGTTCATGATGCCGAACGATCGGGAATACCCCTCGTCCGGTTTTTGATTTCCGTCGCGGTCATAAAACAGCCAGCCGAGGTCCGGGTGATTTTGCTGAATGAGTTTCACACTGTTGCTGTCCCAGGCGGCGATGCGTTCCATTTGTGTTTCAGGACTGGAATCCGTCACGGGAGCACCGCCGTCCTGAGTCCGTGGCCGATAGGTCAGTGGAAACACATTCTGATGATTCAAAGGCAATGGCGTTCCGGTGAGTTCCATGCCGGAAACAGTTGCCAGGAATGGTTCCAGCCCCAACGCCTTGATGTGATCGATATACGTGCTGACACGATTGTGTTCTGTGCATGGCGCGAATTCGACATTTTCGGCTGCAAGATTCAACACGCGGCCTCGCTGGCTGCTGGTGTTGTCTCCGGAGGGTGAACTGTGGCTGTGAAAATCGGCACTCACCCAGCCCGGCGATTCGATCACTCGCGTAATTGCGACTTTCAGGTCACTCGTTTTTCCGGGCTGCACGGTGAGTTTTGTGAATTCTGCGTTATACTCCGGTCCATGACTGACAGTGATGTCGTACTCACCGGCTGCCAGTTCGGTTCGAACTTTTCCGTTCGCCGTGTATGCCAGATTCCGTACAAAGTATTCGGCAGTTTCGGGCCCCCAATTCGGCGTCGGCGTTTTGTCGTTGCCCTTGAATTCGATCTTAGCCGGGATCGCCCGACCCTCGGCGTCGGTGACTGTAATCGATGCAGTGCCGGGATGATAATCGGGCAGCTCGAGCACATGTTTGCCACCGCCAGCAAGCGTCAGTTTCTGCATGGAGAACTCCTGACCTGTGACGGAGACGGTGGCTTCGCATGTTCCTGACGGAAGCCGCCGAATGACGGAGCCATCTTCTCCGGCGACAACAGTTCCCCAGGATTCATCGCCACACTTGATCGCGATTCGTGCTCCGCTGACGGGATGACCGTCAGCCTGAACGGACAGTTTCGTCTCAACAAGTTTGTTGCCCATTTCGCGAGCGTCCAGGTAATCTGCCATCACGCCGGAGAGATCCTGGGCGACAAACAGCAAACGCATCATCGAAAACGTTTCGCCCGGCTTTACGACGATCGGCTTGCCATCGACGGGTTCGTACACCAGCACTGATTCGCGTGCGTTGCTGTTGCAGCGAATCTTAAATCCCGGGGCATAGACGCCGTACGCCTGCTGCCAGAAAATGTCATGAAACCAGAATAGCTCGACCGTTCCATCCGGCGTTTTCGGCATGTCTTCTTTGCCCGCGTCGGCACGCAAATCGTCGTCCAATACCAGCGTCAGATCAGCGTTTGTGGTGTTGGTCCATTCAGATTCCACTTGAAGGTACGACTTGTCGGCTTGCAGTGAGTAATTGACCATGAGGCCCGGTTTTTCATTCGTGCCTGCTGCCGCAACGCTCAATGTCGCTTCGCCGGATTCCGTTTTCACGCCATCGACGACCTCGACTGAACTGGAAGCCGCGACCACCGTTTCAGCACCAAATGCAAACATTCGTCGCGCGGGATAAAACGCACTCAGCTGATCACTTTCATGTTTCCGCGTTGTGAGATCAATCAAACAACCACCGATGGCTCGGACAGTCATGTTGGCATTTCGAGTCGCCACCGGCTTCGCAATTACAGCTCGCACATGCGAATTCTGCAGCACCATATCGCCGTAAATCGCATCGACTTCTTTACCCTGCGGAACCAGAGTCTCCCAGTTGGATTCGCTAAGTTCTGCCACAGCGACAGGGGATTCATCAGCAGCGGTTGAACCATGCGTCAGGCACATCCAGAGGGCTGCAGGCAGAAGCAGTGTGGCGACGCTGCGGACAACAGCGATTCGGCGAAAGTGCGCAGAGACAGTCATGAGAAGGCTCCTGTGGGCGGGGACGGTCGTGGAAGTGTCATCATTTCCGGATCGGCTCCGAATAACAAGTGAGCGGCAGAATTTGCCACGGAATCCAACACGCACCTGAATCAGAAATGCCCCCAGCGAGCGGCATGCGTCAGCTTGCCGGTACGTGGATTTGTAGGGTGTGACAAGCGACAGCGCAGGCACACCATGACAGGGCTGCGGTGTGCCTGCGCGTTGCTTGTCACACCCTACGAGGTGCTCATTGACAACAACTGGCCCAACGCCGCACCACTCGCCAAGTCAAGTGCCCGGCGATAGAGTGCGTCAGACCAAACTTCGCCTCGACCACTTCGGAGGTTCACTCATGAGATCACTGTTACCCGTCGCGATGGGCCTCGGACTCTTTCTGGGACTGATGACACCCCAGGCAGCGCACGCGTTGGACGAGGAAACTCGGAAAGCTGCAGATGCTGTTACAACCCTCCGCGCGGGCGTGGCTCGGGTCGAAATCACGGATCACGAGGCCGGGCCGGTGAATGATCCGTCGTATGTCAAAGCTCTGGCGATATCCAATGACCACACGACAGCCGTGATCGTGACCGTCGATGCGGTTGCGATCGGCGAAATCGGGCGAATTGGAAACACGTACCTCGCCAGCGTGCGCGCGGAACTGCAGAAGCATGGGATTACGCCCGAGCATGTCCTCATCAACGCCAGTCATTGTCACAGCGTGGTTCGAGGCGATACCGATCAGTTGACAGTTCAGGCCGTCAAAGAGGCTGTGGCAGCAATGGTTCCGGTGCGCGTCGGCACAGGCCGCGGTCGTGAAGATCGCATTATGGAAAATCGACGGCTGAAGATGAAAGACGGCAGCGAAGTCGATATGCGCCGAGCGTACTCCATGCCAGGAGACGAAGACGTCGCAGCAGTCGGTCCCGTTGATCCGGAGATCGGTCTGCTGCGTCTTGATCGCACTGATGGTACACCGCTCGCACT
>JANOUN010000988.1:0-2539 GCA_031416875.1 Planctomycetota bacterium
CAAAACTGATGACTCGACCCAGATTCGCGGAGTCGATACGCTTGGGTGTCATGCGCCTTGAGAGGATCTGTTCCAAGTCACGACTGGAGACGGGTCGACGAATAAAGTCTTCCACACCGACTCGAAGTGCCTGGATCATCAGCGTGCTTTCCGAACCTCCCGTTGAGATTCGATCCGCTGAAACAAGTCCTACAATGCTTGAGGCCGGAGAACTTGCGGTGATCTCGTCGACTAACACGCGAACTTGATCGAGATTTTGGCCAAGCTCGATCAGCACGATGTTAGGTTGATAATCTCTGGCCGCGTCGCTGCAAGCTCGCAGTTCGTCTCGATAGTGCGTGATTGGACGTAAGCCAGACACCGAACCGAAGGCTTTCTTCAGTTCGTCATCGAGTTGTTCGTCCGTGCGATAGATCAGGATTTGTGGGCTTGCGATGGTTTCAGTTCCTTAGTTGCCTTTGCGAAATGCAGACAGGTTGCGGCTTTTGCCGACGATCAACTCCGTGAACGCGATTCCTGCAAACGGATTGGCGTCGGACGATAACTCCGTGGTGGGCGCGTTGAAAATAGCCTGAGAAACGTCAACACGGCCCGATTTGGCGATACTGTACATTGGCGTTTTGAGAGCTAGTGACTTCGTTAGCCCCGCGACTTCGTTTGGCGAGATTGCCAGCGTCACCTGATTGTCCTGACTGTCAATGACCAGAGCGTTGACGGCCAGCACCGTGTTCACCGCTTTGTCAGAAAGCGATGTGACTGAGCCGCCAGCTAACTGAACCTGCGAACCCAATTCCTTCTGCAAATCAAAAGGCGTCGAAGCAATCACGTCACAATGATTGCCACGCGACAACTCCCCAATCCCTATTATCTTCTCGAACGACACCGACACAGCCATCCGTCCGGCTGGGATGCCTCCAGCGATTCCCGGCGATGCATTCGGCGGGAGCAGATCTTTGTCGCTGATGGGTTGACCAGCAGTTAGATCGTTGGCAAACACGCGACCGATGAAAGCACTGACAGCTGGATTCGCCAAATCATCGGCTTGAACTCGCGAGTACGCTTTTACGGCGCGAATCACGGAATCGGGAGGAAGGAAATCATTCTCGCTGAATATAAACCCCGCGTCGATATCGCGGCGGACAACTCGACCCAGCAGGTCAGAGACTGACCCGATCCATCTTTCTGAGGTTGCACCGGGCTTGAAGTAATATTGCCGCAATTCGCCGGTCAGCGGCTCGGCCAAATCATGTGCCGAGATCCGATTAAACGCTTTGACTCCTACCGCCGCCGCTGGAAAAGGAATCAAGCCAGCCAACTCGTTGACGGGGTTCGCGTTCTCGACTTTCTGACCCGAACGGGCGACCGCATGAATGGTCAATTTTGCACCGAGTGCCTGCGTCAGTGGAACAACTTCTTCGGAGTCGATTGCGATTGCGACTTGCTCTTCCTTCTGTTGAGCAGTCGGTCGTCCACGCGAATCAGTCGCATTGAACTCAAGTGCGCCTTGAGTTGTCATCAACCGGCCATTGGTCAGCGCGATCATCGCTCCACTTTGCACCAAGAGACGAACGCCATTGAGCGGAATTGGTTTATTGCCACGCGCTTTGATCCCGCCGACGAGCAAGCCGTACTCGGCACCAGCGTTTGCGGACTCTTCCGGCAAACTGGCCATCAAATCAAAGCGATCGCCGATCTTCAGCTATCGCAGGCCCGGTATCTGTTCGGCTTCCAAGAAGAAGCCCTGTTTGCCTTCAGGAACTCCGCCCGCCAACCCAGTTCGGCTACCTTCGGGCAGGAAGTCTTTACCCGAGAACACAAAATCGGTGCGTTTATCGCGGGCCATCACGCGACCGATCACGTCTTCGACGCGAATGACCCATTCGGGATGAGCATCGACTTGATCTTTGGGCAGCCAAAAATAGCTTTCGTCGCCAAGCGTTCGGTCGTAGACGTCTTCGCGTTCAATTTTCTTAAACGCTTTGAGAGCCAGGAGCGATTTGGGCACCGCGACCATCCCCTTGCGCGATTTCGCAACCACTTTCTGGCGGGTTTCAAACAGTCAATAGTAGTTGGCCGCACCATAACCCGCTGCACCGAGCCCCGCGAGCACGGCGACGGCGATGCCGAAATTGATAAGTGGGCTAGTGCGATTTGTACGTCGAAGAGGAGCCATGATGCTGTTGGTTTACTTTGAAATTCATGGGCCGATGGCCCATCGGTTTATATAACTAAGCGAGAATTGCAAAAATGAAACAGGGGCCTCGAGAATTGTTCCTCGCGACCCCATGCTCCATCATGCTGGTTTCGTCATGTTAGACGGACAACTTTATTCAACCAAATCGACGCGAAATTCGCGACCAGTAATCGCTTACGATCAGTCAGCAACGAATGAGTCGGCCTCAACACCACCGACAACGACGTTATTTCTCATTTCGCCAGGGGTAATGTTGCCCGTAATACCGGCCCATGAAACTCTACCGGTGCTTACACCTGCCACAGATTCGGCGTATTCACTGGTTGCGATTGGCACGTTGTCGTC
>JANOUN010000989.1:0-5404 GCA_031416875.1 Planctomycetota bacterium
TTAGCCTGAAACCCCTGGGCTTCCTTCGCTCCGCTCAGTCCAGCCCCGGCCACCCGATCCATCAATGCAAGAGTGCCAGAGAACTCGCCTGAAAGTCAGACAAGCCATTCGCACTCCGGCTTTGAGTCGGCAAATCCATCGTCGGTGTATTGGAGTTCAATTCGTTGTGTCAGTGGTCAGGACACTGTCACGAATATGTAAGAATTCTGTCAGGCGTCGAAATCGGAGAGCGACGTCTCTGTAAACACGTCGAATCACTCGACTCGCGGCCTCAGTTCCAGCACCTGGATCCCTGCAGATTCCTTAAATACCGTGTGCAAACTGAACTGGCGACCGGCGTTCGGTGAGATCTGCGGTGCCGTGTCTCCGTGCACAATTACAAATTGAATCTTTGCGTCATAAAGCAGTCGCAGCGTTTCGTCAGAAGATGGATCTGCATCAATCGCCTTCTGCAGACGAAAATGTGACTCGGGAAAGAATCCAGAATATCCATTCATCATGGGGATGTCATCCAGTACGTGACTCAGCATCCAGCGAGTTGTCACGTCAAAATCCCGGACCGTTGCCCCCTGGACGTACGGCATCAGGAGAACACCGCAGCCGTCCTTAAGATTCGTTTTCACAAACGATTTCCATTCCGTATCACGTAATCCTGGAACACCGACGAGCTGAACGGCGGGAGGTGGTACTTCGCACATCGTCAGCAATGCCAGCGACACGAATCCCACCCGGCAAATCCACTGCAACCACAACCGACTGTGTTGTCTGTGACGGAATAAAATGATCCAGAGCCAATCCAGACCCATGCCTGCCAGGACGATCACGACGATCTGTACAAAGTAAGCAAACCGAAAGGCGCTGCGAACTTGAGAAAATCCGGGCACGTACTGACTGAGTGTCGTCCAGATGTTCCAATTGCCGACCTGAAGATTGACGCCAAGCGACAGCAGGAAGGCCACGATGGCGACAGCCAGCAGAAACCATGTTTCGACAGAACGCGATCGATACTGAGGCAGGAAAGAAACACTTATTGCGATGAGTGCGAGAATCATGCGCGTCCAGCCTGGCGACATATGCCAGCGGCCTTCGCGCGCGACCAGGTGGCATTTGATGAGGGCTGTATCTGGTTCTACCAGATAGTCAATTGGCTTGATGGACAGCTGAGCGACCAGCGACTCGCGGCGTTCAAATGAGTGATCCCGCATGACTCGTGTGATCGGAAGCAGAAGTGGCAGCAGGAGTCCGACGGCAATCAGCGAGGCAAGAACCGCTCCGGGAAGCCACCGGAAAAAGTGTCGCCAGGGAACCACCAGCAATCCCGTGGCAGCCAGCAGCAGGCTCAGGAAAAGCCCGTGATGTACTGAGACGGCAAACACTGACGCAAATGCCAGAGCCGTCTCACCGCCACGCAGCATGACGGAACGCCAGGTGCGAGGGGAAAAGTAAGCGGCATTTACTAGTGCTCTGTCAGCAATGGATTGATGGGTGGCCGGGGTTGGAGGGCGCCAGCCCGAAACCCCGGGGCTTCCTGCGCTCCGCTCAGTCCAGCCCCAGCCACCCGATCCATCAAGGCACGACTGACCAGGCACGAGTGGCGTTGTTGAAATCGCAGATGGGATTGGAGTGGCAGCTTCACGAAGTCGCACGAGAGCGGCCAGAGTCCAGAGAATTCCCCAGACCGGCATCAACTGGACCACATCAATCTGAAGGTGCATGAGCGGATGCTGAAGCATGGCCACCCCGGCCACGATCGAGGCAATCCAGCCAGTCTGCAGTGTGCGCATCAGTGAGACCGTGAACAGTCCGTTCATGGTCAGTGACAGAAGCAAATAGACGTTGTACGCCAGCGCAGGAGATCGCAGCCACCAGATCGCGGGTGCCACGACCAGCGTCGCTGGTTGTGGCTCACTGAACGCAAACGTTCCCTGCAGCGGATGAAAGATGGGAGCATGCCAGTAACCCTTCATGCCTCGCGCGGCACAATGGGCGTTCCAGGCGATCGTCCAGGCGTTAAACAGTGGAACAGTCGCAATCCCCGACTGCGACGTCGGAATCTGAGACACAATCTGCCGGGGCATTGGCCACACCGACCAGATGGACACTGCGCTGAAAAGCGCCGTCAGCACAACGAAACGCAGTAAACGACCAGACCAGCCCGTTCGCAGCCAGACGCAGGCCACGTCGTGAAGAAATCGAAGGATGAACTGAGACAAGAGTTTCAAGATTCTACCTCATGCGAGGGGCAATGTCATTAATTCGGCAAAGCAAACATTGCGGCACGCCCCTCAACGATCGTAAAGCGAGTTGACAGTGGCACATCATGAAATTCCTGCACATGGCCGGAGGGCCAACGAATCGACAGCAGAGCCGCAGTGTCATTCCCCTGCATTCCGAACATGATGAGCTTTTCATTACTGCATTGATACCCATCGCCAGCCGTCAATTGCTGCACCTGCGTTACTGATCCAACTTTTAAGGTCGCCTCGGCGGTAACGGCATCGCGATCAGAGGCCCTGCCGACGAGCCTGAGCTGTAACCATTTTCCGCTTGAGGGCGACGTGTTGGTCAGCAGTGACGTGGATTCCATCAAGTGACCAACCGTCAGGTCCGGTCGACCATCACGATTCCAGTCCAGCCTGGCGACCGCCCGTCCAAGGTGCTTGCGCTGGAAATACAGACCAATGGCATCTTCCGTTGCATCTCTGCAACGGCCATCAATGAAGCGAAAGAGTTGTGCGGGCATTTGATATGGTTTTCCTTCATCTGAAAGATCGTCAATGTGACCATTGGCCACAAAGAGTTCCTGCCTTCCATCCAGATCAGCATCCAGAAACTGTGCTCCAAATCCCAGCATGGACAGCGAAGGCTCAAGCAAATCTGCGGCAATCCGAACATCGCGGAAAACACCCGGCTCAAGCTGCGAATACAAAGCCGTGCCTTCGTTTAGAAAATTCGTGACTGCCAGATCCTGATCACCGTCGCCATCGAGATCGCTGAGGGCAATTCCCATGGAACCTTCCGGCTTCCCTTCATAGCTGACCGCCACACCGCTGGAGAATCCTGCGTCGATCAATGGTTCTTTCGAATTTCGGTTTCGCGTGTAGAGAAAGTTGGGGGTCGTGTCATTTGCGACATAAATCGATGCGGCACTCTCGAGAGTCGGAGTAAACACGAGAACTCCCAGCCCTTTGCCGTCAGATCCCTTCCTGATGAAGTCGCCAGCATCTCTGAAACCTCCGGTGCCGTCGTTCAGCAGGCAGAGATCTGCCACTGCATCAAATTGAGTGGGTGCACAGATGCGGGGACGATTCTCCGAGTCCCTGCAAATGTTCTGAAAGACATTGTTTCCAGCCAGGTATCCCACAAGATACAGATCCGGAAACGCGTCGCCGTCAAGGTCTGCAATGACACAACTGGTTCGCCACGTATCATTGCTGCTGAGCAGATTGGCGACGTCCATTGATTCTGCAAATGTGCCATCTCCATGATTCAGCCACAGACGACTGCGGCCAATGGCGGCGATCAGGATGTCAGCAAACCCATCGCTGTTGCAATCGCCGACGGAAACTCCCTGAGCATACTCATGGCCGCGAATTCCGGTCACGAACGTCACATCAGAAAAATGAGTCCCGCGCTGATTTCGGAAGATCGCATCGGCAAGGTTCGTCTCTAACCCGCGCAGATCCCAGTCACCCCCCTGAGTCAGCACGAGGTCTGGATAAGAATCGTGATCCAGATCAATCGCCCCGACACCACCGCCGGTATATTCAAACATGCGACGCGTATTTCCCTGTTCGCTCCCGTTGACGAAACAGAATTTCAAACCCATCTCATCGGCATTCTCGGAAAACGAGATTTGTTCGAGCGGAAGCGATGTGTTCTCGGCTGCGGCAACGTTTGCAGGCAATTGATCCGGGAGTGCCGCCCGGGATTTTTCGAAGTTTTCAAGCACAACGAGATCCAATTGACTCTGGACCAGTCGCAGCGGCACATGGGCAATCTGCTGAGCAAGTCGCACGCGCAATTTGGAAATCGATTGACTGTTCGGATAGGCCTGAAGACTCAATTGAGTCCAGCCGTACGCTTCGATGATGCGTCCGGCGGCCTCGTAAGCCCCGATCATCTCCAGCAGATTCTGTTCTGTCGCCTTATGCCCTGAAAAGATCACACGATCCTGCAATTCCTGCAGCAGCTGAATCTGATTCATGCGATCGACAAACAGTTTTGCCGTGTCTGGATCATTTGCTGCGAACAACAGTTGCGAGATCTGAAAGTTTGTTTCACGCGAATCTGGTGCCGTCTGAGCTGAACTCAGAAACGCATCCAGCGCTTCAATACGTCGTCCGGCTTTCACCAGCAACAGGCCTCGAATACGCTGAATGTCCGCGTTACGGTGAGTCAGCTTCGGCAGAGATTTTAGCCATGCCTGCAGTTCTTCGTCTGACTGTTGCTGCCAAAGGTATTTGCCCAGCTCCGCATGGGCCACCATCATTTCGGGCTGCAACTGCACAGCCTGCCGCGCCAGGTGAATGGCTTTGTCCGGCTGATGCTCAGAATCGGCATGCCGCGCCAGACCAAGCAGCGGACCGGCAGCGTCTGATTCGGCTGCCGCCGCTTTTTGAAGTAGCGTCAGGTCATTGATTGCACCAGATTCGCGAGCAAGGACGATCAGCAGATCAGTCGCGTGATCAAGCTGCGTCAGTTTCAGGATCCATGGGATCGCTTCTGAACGACGACCACAGACTGCATAAAGCTGAGCGATCCCTTCCAGCGCCTGTATATCGTCTGGTGTTCTTTGCAACCATGCCAGATAAAAACTCTCAGCCTGTTTGAATCGGTACACATGAAAATGGCACAGATCAGCCGCAAACGCGAGGAATTCGGTCGAGCATTCCTCGGTGATGGCAATCGACGAAATGTAGTCGTACGCACGATCAGCATCATGCAGTTCCAACGCACTCTGCGCGGCAAGTAACGACGCCGATGCGTGGCCAGGAGACCTTTTCAGAATCTGCTGAGCAGAAGACTCTGCGGCCTCATAGTCCCCTTGATGAAACTGGCGTTGCCCCAGAGAGAGCAGGACATCCGTCGAAGAAGTTGTGCTTCGCCACACAATCCATCCCACAAGACAAAGCCCAATGCCCGCCACGATGATCAGCCACAACGGTGTCTGATTTCCAAAGCCACCTCGGACAGTGTCACTAATTGGTCGTTGTGGATGTCGTGAACTGAAGATCATGAGGATTCGCCAGAATGCTTTGTCACGACTAAGAATTGGGGCAGCCCGTTGTAGGCCGGACCAAACCCAGCGCCGGTGCGGCAATTTAACGAACAGCCCGAACCGGGCAGCCCCGGGTCCGGCCGGCAGAATTAATGTATCACAGACTCCCCCGGCGGGAGAATG
>JANOUN010000990.1:0-4753 GCA_031416875.1 Planctomycetota bacterium
TCGGTCCAAACGACTCCATATTGCAGTGTCGCCTAAGTCATCATGGTGCAGTCGCGCACTTCATTTGTCGTTGAACCGTTTTCAAGAGCCGGGCTTTTATATGCAATCACGTGTTCCGGAAGTGCTTACTTTGGATTTCCGCCTTTGTCTGCTTTGTCTTCCATTGACGACACCAGTTCGATGTCAAAAACCAGGACGGAGTTCGGGCCGATGCCTGGAGGACCATTTTCGCCGTATGCCAGTTCGCTGGGAAGAAACAGTCGGTACTTCGCGCCGACTTTCATCAATTGCAGTGCTTCGGTCCAGCCTTTGATCACCTGAGTCACGCCGAATGAAGCCGGTGTATCTTTATCGGTCGGCTCTTCGCCTTCGTAAGAATTGTCAAACACCGTGCCGTCGATCAACTTGCCGCGATAGTGTGTCGAAACGGTGCTCTCACGAGTCGGTGTCGGGCCGGTGCCTTCTTTCAGCACAATATACTGCAAGCCGGATTTTGTAACCTTCACGCCGTCTTTGGCTTTGTTCGCTGCCAGGAATGCCTTGCCGTCTTCCAGGTTCTTTGCGGCTTTTTCCTCAGCCTTCTTCTGCATTTCTCCCTGCATTGCTTTGAAGGCCGCCTGGATTTCCTCTGCGCTTAAGACCGACTTCTCTCCCGCAAGTGCTGCGGCGATACCAGCGGCAAGAGCTTTCGGATTTGGGTCAAGCCCCTGCTTCAGAAAGTCTTTGCCGATGTTGTAACCGATGGCATAACTTGCTTTATCAATGGTCGTTTCCAATTTTGGAGCTTCACTTTTTTCTGGAGCCGGCTCCTGCGCAATGACGGGAACGGCCGTTGTCAGGATCAGGCATAAGGCACAAGTACGAAATACCATGGGAGCAACTTTCAAAGTTTCAATGTTCGGTCCGCCTGCATCCACACGACGCAATGGCTCAGAAGACATTTGATTGAGTGTCATAGGACGCAGACTTGCCAACGCGATCGCAACATCGCATTTGGATCGGCCTTCCTCAAACTATGACGTTTTGGCGAATGGATGCCAATCGAACGGCCTGAATTGAACCAGTCGCGGCTTTTGTTTTTTGCTTTTCACCATTCTTCATTGGGTTTTGCCGCGTCTCAAATTTGAAATTTCCCCAGCGAACTTTGTTCGTAGTGCGGCTGACGCATCCTGGGAAGTCGTTGCGTCACGCTCAGCTGAAGGCCCGCAATGGATGCCCGGCTGACAAAGTCGTCAATCAATCAGATTGGCTCATAGGATGCGGCGAGGCGTTGCTTTGCCTCTTCAGGATTCATATTAAACAGGGTGCGACCGGAAGTAGTCCAGGCGTTGTCTTGCCATTGGAATACGGCACAGGCGTCACGGATGTTACTGACGGCAGCAACTTCTTCCATATCACTGCCTTCGATGGCTTCAAATCGCAGGTTAATGGAGACCAGCAGATTCGGCTGATTCGTCGTGCGATCACGGAGCAGGATGTGAACTGGCAGCCATTCGCAGTTGAGCCAGCGCAAGCCGCGTGGAAGTCCGGTGGAAGATGCCCGTTCGAAATACTGACGCTGAAGCAGCTCACGATGACGTTCAAAATACCGCAAAAGTCTGTTGGGGTTGGCAGCCGCAGGAAGCAGAACTCGACTGAGCATTTGAAACCAATTCAGTACCACGACAGCATCACTTTCATTTCTGTTGATCTGGACACCTCAGAGTTCCCCCAGCCTTCCATACCGGAACGCCGGGAATGAATTGTAACGACCGTTCGGATCATTATGGTTTTTCGAATCGAATCAGTTCTGTCGAAAATCCGAAAGTTCTGATAACGACGAAAAACTCAGTCCTGTCGGGACTAATGATTTTACTGTGCGAGCTGGTCATGACGATACTGCGCGTATCTCTGCGGACAGCTGGGACAGCTGGGACTGATGCCCTGACTGGATGATCAACTGTAAACAACAATTCTTTGGGGAAGATCACATGAAACTCAGTTCAGTTCGCGGCGGTGTCAGTCTTTTGCTCGCAACAGTGATGCTGGTCGGTTCGCCTGTGCTGGCATCGGAGGCCGTTGTGATTCGCTCATCCGATTACCTCCTGGGACCGGAAGGCGTATTGATCGGCAGTGTACTCAATCACAGCGGCTTGCCTGCCTCCGGCCTGCCAGTCCAGGTTCTGCATAAAGATCAGATAATTGCCACTGCAGTGAGTGACGAAAAAGGCGAGTTCGCCGTACAGGGGCTGCGCAACGGGCAGCATACTGTGAAACTGGGTGCCTCGCAGCAGTCTGTGCGGTTCTGGAGTAACACAGCCGCTCCGCCGGCCGCCATGTCGCGGATGGCCATCGTCGTCGATGAAGAAGTCATACGCGGCCAGTGTGGCGATAGCTGCGGCGAAGGCTGCGGGGAAGGATTCGCTGGTGGGAATCACCGTGCCTGGGGAACTGCATTCGGCGTCCTGTTGATCGGTGGTGCGGTTGCAACAACGCTCGCTCTGACGCTTGACGACAACCAAAACGCAGCCGTTGTGGCCAGTCCTTAGTTCGACGACCTCGACGAATTTCAAAAACTCAAGAACGCCGATTGGTATCAATCGGCGTTTTTTGCTGCGCCGACGGAGGAATCCGGAAAACCGTTAAAACCTGACTCATCGTTCCAGCCCGCAAAGTCCGATATCTCAAAAAGATCAGTCCATCCTCTCTATTCAGGAGAATCGCGCCACGAGTCAAACTCGACTGGTGCCTCCTGCAAGATGCGTTGCGTGAATGATTGGGAAATCACGCAGGGCAGTTTCTGCTGCACGGATCGGAAGGCTGTCTGGGGGGGTACTTTGAAAGCCTGTTTTTTCAAAGGAATGCGCCGGTGAAACGTCACGGCTTGCTAGCAGCAGGAATTCTTGGGTCAGCGACCGCAGTTTGTCTGCTTTTGAATCGATACAATGGACTGTCCGCGTCTGAAGAAGAAGCACGCTCTTTCCGTCAGGCACTGGACGGTACCGAGACATCCGATGTCGATGATGTCGAGGACGGCTTTCGCATCAACTATTACGATGCCACATGGAACCGCGTCCAGCAGGATCTGGCGAAGCATAATGAGCTGACGCTGGTGATGGATAAAGTTCCGCCTGGTCGTTTCGCGCGGAAGGACAAGCGCAGCTACGATGTGGATGATGCCATTCGCATCCTCAACAGCGAACTGGAGTCGCAGGGCTATCGGCTGCTGCGGCAAAAGCAGTTTCTGGTGGTCTTGAATCTGGATAAAGCACGCACCGAATACGCTCGTCCCCGCCTCGCGCAGGAAGCGGAATCTGTCGATGAACGATCGTCGTCCGTGGACGAACGATCGTCCATGGACAGGCTGATCCGTTCGGCATCGGCGTCGAGAACAACCGACGATGCGGTGGAAGACGGTCAAGCGACCCCGTTGCTGGATCCGAACGTTGATCGCTTTGAACCGGCGCGAAACAGTTCACGTCCGGTTTCCGGATTTGTGACGTCGCCACGCACACGGCCGAGCCGCATTCGGCAGGCTGCCGGATCCGACGACCAGCTGTCCACACAGGACGACTTTGGATCCCCTGTGCAGCCCGTTTCCAAGGGAGGTCGAGTCGTCTCCGACGACGAGTCTGAAGCACCGGCTCAGAGCCCAATGTCGGTGAAAGCGATCGAACTCGAAAATGCGAAGGCCGCCGATCTGGCGCGCACGATTTACGTTGTATTCGAAAAACGCGCCGAGCTGCAAAAGCAGGGTATCGACGGATTTCCGACGTTCGCCGTTTATGGTCGTGCCGAAGATGGTTCGGCAAATAAAGCCGTGCCTCCGCTCTTTCGCATCGGCATCGATCAGGAAACGAACCGTGTGTTGATTGAAGCTCCGGCATCGCGAATGACTCAGTTGGGAACGCTGGTGACCAATCTTGATCAGCCTGCGGTATCTGACGGTGACACAACAGTCAAGGTGCTGCAAAACAACGGCATCAAAGCTGAGACTGCGAAACAGCTGAGCGAACAGATTCATCAACTCGTCTCGATGTCTGATGAGACAGCCCAGACTGCGGACGGCACGACTCCTCAGCAGAATGCAACCGGAGATGAAGACGATCCGTCCATCAACCTGCGGGGCGAAGTCAATATTCAGGCCATGCAGGATATTGGCGTCCTGATTCTGAAGGGCAATGAAGCGGATGTCGAAAAGGTGCAGGAAATCATTCGGCGACTGGAGAAAATCAGCGTCGGATCTCTGCCAGCCATTCACGTTCTGACTCTGGAGAATATCGACTCAGAAGCCTTTGCGACGCTGTTAACCAGCGTTTATGAGCAACTGACGGAACTTCGTCAGCGTGGCGGTACGGCGCGCAAGACCGCCGCCTTTATTCCCGTCGTGCAGCCAAATGCAATCCTGATCATCTCGTCTGAGATCGAACGGACGTCGATTCTGGAACTGGCGAAAGAACTCGATCAACCGCTCTCGCCGGACTTCGAATTTGAAGTGTTTGCATTGAAGAGTGCGATCGCATCTCAAGTGGTCACAGCGCTCACAACATTCTACGCGGAACGTCTCGGGCTGGGAACAAATGTCCGGGCGATCGCTGACGTACGCACAAACTCAGTGATCGTACAGGGGCGGCCGAGCGAACTGGCGGAAGTGAAGAGACTGATTGAAGGCATCGACAAGGATGAACCAGGCTCAGTAAATCGCCTGCAGGTCATCAAGCTTAAGAACGCAGTCGCCGAAGAACTGAGCACGACCATCTCGCAGGCGATTCAG
>JANOUN010000991.1:0-8568 GCA_031416875.1 Planctomycetota bacterium
CACCGCGTACCTCGTCGCCGGACCCTATGATCTTGTGAAGAGTCCCGACATCAACCTGACGCTCATGCAGCGGCAGAACGAACTTGACGACATGATCAACACAACAGGGACGGCCTTCATGGGGCTGACTCTGGGCTGTGCTCGCTGCCACAATCACTAGTTTGATCCAATCCGGCAGACGGATTATTATTCACTCCAGGCCATCTTTGCGGGGATTCAGCATGGTGACCGGGCGATGCCGTTGTCAGAGCAGCAACAGCAGGAGATTGCTCAGATCGATCAACAGCTGGTGCAGCTGCGAGAACAGCTCAAACCCTTTGTCAAGGATGCGGGTCCCAGCCGACC
The DNA here is from genome assembly GCA_031416875.1 of Planctomycetota bacterium. Taxonomy (GTDB): domain Bacteria; phylum Planctomycetota; class Planctomycetia; order Planctomycetales; family Planctomycetaceae; genus SXXK01. The sequence continues at coordinate 346 of JANOUN010000991.1, forward strand.
TCCAGTGAACGCTCGGGGCAATGAAGAACTGTTTGAACCGACTGAGGCAAAGTTCGTCCGCTTCACGATTGAAGCTACAAACGCTTCTGAACCGTGCATCGACGAATTGGAAATCTTCAGCGGCACGACAAACGTGGCTTTGGCTTCGACCGGGGCGAAAGCGACCTGTTCCAGTGCGCTGCCTGGGTTTGAGATTCATCAACTTGAACACGTCAACGACGGGCGATTTGGAAATGCACGCAGCTGGATCTCCAATGAAGCCGGGCGAGGCTGGATACAGATTGAGCTGCCGCAAGTCGTGCCGATTCATCGCATCGCCTGGGCGAGAGATCGGGAGGGACGATTCGCAGATCGAGTGGCCACAAAGTACGTGATCGAGGTGGCTGTTGAGCCCGACCAATGGAAGCCAGTGGCGTCGTCCGCCGATCGCATTCCTTTCACTGGTGCAGGTCCCGTCGAGCCGGAATATGACTTCGCGACGTTCCCGAATGACCAGGCCGAACAGGGTCGTCAGATGCTGAGACAACTTCAGCAAAGTGAACAGCGGAAGTCACAACTGCAGGCCGCAGCCACAGTCTACGCGGGAACCTTTCAGCAGCCCGGACCGACTCATCGGTTGTTCCGAGGTGAACCGCTGGCACAACGTGAGCAGGTAGAGCCCGGAACCGTTGCGGCTCTTGGCAAACTGGCCATTTCCGAAGCCACGCCGGAACAACAGCGCCGCCTGGCGCTGGCGGAGTGGATTGCCTCGAAGGACAATCCGCTGACCGCGCGGGTGATCGTGAATCGCCTGTGGCAGTTTCATTTCGGCAAGGGACTGGTGGCGACTCCCAGTGACTTCGGCAAAGCGGGCGTCCCGCCGACTCATCCTGAATTGCTCGACTGGCTGGCTCGAGAGTTAATGGATCACAACTGGTCACTGAAGCATGTGCATCGGCTGATTCTGAGTTCTGCAGCGTATCAACAGAGCAGCCAGCCGCGTGAAGACGCTCTTCAGGCCGACGCCGATACGCAGTGGTGGTGGAGATTTCCTCCACGCCGTCTGGAGGCCGAACCGATCCGCGACAGCATCCTCGCGGTGACCGGGATACTCGACGACCGCATGTACGGTCCCGGCTTCAGCGGCTTTGAAGTCGAGCTGGAAAACGTACGGCATTATTTTCCAAAGAAAAAGTACGGTCCGGAAGACTGGCGACGCATGATTTACATGACCAAAGTGCGGCTGGAAAAAGAATCCGTCTTCGGTGTGTTCGATTGTCCCGACGCAGCGACGTCCGTCCCCAAACGCAGCCGTTCGACGACACCGCTGCAGGCTCTGAATCTGTTCAACAGTCCGTTCATGCTGCAGCAGTCTCAACTGCTGGCCGATCGACTGCAGCATGACTGCGGCGATGCACAAGGCAAGCAGATCGCACGAGCGTTCTGGTTGTGTTACGGTCGCGACCCCGGCACCGCCGAGTTATCAGATTCAAAAGACTTTATCGCAGCCGAAGGCATCACTGCGTTTTGTCGCGCGATGCTGAACAGCAATGAGTTTGTGTTCATTGAATAGGTCCATTCTGCCGGAATGGACTTTCGCCGCAAGGCGAACCCAGGAGCGCACGTCCGCTCAACGGCGACAGGCTCACCTGCGATCGACCAGCGTTTGCTCGCAGGTTGCAGCAAGCTGCAAAATCCTTTCCGGCAGAAAGGACCTACAGGAATGCGATCACTGCTTCTTTCCCAAGTCCGCTCCAAGCAGTTTCTCCAGAAGACGTTTTGTGGCGAGGCAGCCGTCGGTTCCGGAAAGTTGTTTATCCGGTATGCGTTCGGCTGTTGGACCTCCGGAATGTCCGGGGCCTTCGTATTCGACTTCAATCCATCCGCGAAAGCCCGAATCTCCGACCTGCCTCAGCAGTGTTCCGTAGTCAGAATAGCACTCGTCGCCGTTTGCGTCGAAGTCGAGCGACTTGGCACACACGCATTTGGCAAACGGCAGCAAGGCCGCAAATCGCGGGACTCTGCACAGATGTTGGCAGATTTCGCCGAAATCTGCTTCGCCGACTTCAGCGAAGTCGGCCTGCTTTCACATGTCGTTGCTGAAGCCACTCTGCTTTCCTCGTTACCAGCGACGTCCCACAGGACCAGCCCCGCTTCGGTGTCCGCAATCAGCGTGTCACCGGTCTTGTCGAGGCCCACGTAACGAATGACCGTGGTTCAAATTCTCAGCGTAATCACAAATGGGTCCGGAACGTCTTGTTGTCGGCCGAGAGCTGGAAGAAGTTGTCATTAGTCTTTATTCTGCTGCCAGATTTGCCATGATCAGCCTGAAGGGATTCAACAATGTCCGGTTCTCGGTCGGTCATCGCAGATCGAACGTCTGTGCAACGGCGACAGGTTGATGGTGAATCGATGTGAGTCTGGTGGCTTGTCGTAACAAGTTACGAAGTCCTTTCCGGCAGAAAGGACCTGGATGAATCGCAATCCTTATGCAACGTTACAACCCATTCACAGGCCATCACCTGCTCAATCGACGAGGTTTTCTCAACCACACCGGCACCGGGCTCAGCAGCATCGCGCTGGCGATGATGCTGGCCGAACAGGGATTGCTGAAGGCGGATGACGCAAAACCCGGTACCGTTGGCGGCAAGAGTCCCATTCGCCCGGACATCAAACCGTCTCATCCGTTCGCATCACGATCATCGCACTTCCCGGCGGCGGCGAAGCGCGTCGTCGTCATCTTCTGCTCGGGCGCCTGTAGCCATGTCGACACGTTCGACTACAAACCGGAACTGATCGCGCGGCATGGTCAGCCGCTGCCGGGCGCAGACAAGCTGATTACGTTTCAGGGCGAACAGGGGAATGTGACTCAAAGCCCATGGAAGTTTCAGCCGCGCGGCGAATGCGGCAAGATGATCTCAGACCTTGTCCCGCATCTCGGCGCGCTGGCGGATGACATGTGTTTTCTGCATTCGATCAAGGGGAAGACGAACACGCACGGGCCCGGCGAAAACTATATGTCCACGGGATTCACCCTGGATGGTTTTCCCAGCATCGGAGCCTGGACCACGTATGCACTCGGCACAGAGAACGAGAACCTGCCGGCGTATGTGGCGATTCCCGATCCGCGCGGCACGCCGCAGAATTCCGTGAACAACTGGGGACCGGGATTCCTGCCCGCCGCCTATCAGGGCACCGACTTCAACGCGTCTCTGCCCATTCGTAACCTCGCACGACCAGAATCAATCTCCGAATCAGCCGACGTACAGACCCGCGACTTCTTAAAGCGGCTCAATGAGCGCCATCTCGAACGATTTCCCGGCGATACGGAACTTGCGGCACGCATTTCCAGCTATGAACTGGCCGCAAAAATGCAGCTCAGCATTCCGGAAGTGCGAGACCTCGCCACCGAATCCGCATCGACGCTCGCCATGTATGGTGCCGACGACGCTCAGAATACTCTGAAGGCTGACTATGCGAAAAACTGCATCCTCGCGCGACGCTTGCTCGAACAGGGCGTGCGCTTCGTTCAGCTATTCAACGGGGCGTATCAGACCGGCGGCGAAGGAGTCAGTAACTGGGACGGGCACAAGGTGCTCAAGGACCAATACAGCATCCACGGCCCGGTCCTCGATCAACCCACCGCGGCCCTCATTAAAGATCTCAAGCAACGCGGACTCTTAAAAGACACGCTGGTCGTCTGGTGTACCGAATTCGGACGCATGCCGACATTTCAAAAAGGTGCCAGCGGACGAGATCACAATCCGGAAGGCTTCACCTGCTGGATGGCCGGAGCTGGTGTCAAAGCTCCGTTCAGCTACGGAGCGACCGACGATTTCGGCTACAAAGCCGTCGAAAATATCGTCACCGTCCACGACTTTCACGCCACCATCCTGCACCTGCTGGGACTCGACCATGAACGACTGACGTTCTATTACAACGGGCTGGAACGCCGCCTGACGGATGTGGAAGGCGTGGTGGTGAAAGACGTGCTGGCATAGCTTTCCGTCATGTGGAGTGCGATGACCTGTCAAGACTTGATTTTGGGGTAGGCCGGACCAAGCGGAGCGTAGTTCCGGCACCTGGTCCGACCTGCCGGAACGGCGCTTCGCTTGGTCCGGCCTACAGATTCAACCCCTGTTTTTCTAAAAGCACCAGCGATTATTTCTTCAAGACAGCATCGACAAACTGGAACAAAGCAATGGTGGCCGGGTCTTCGGGCTGGCCGAGATTCTCGTTGATCCGCGTATGTGTCGTCTCTTTGCCTCCGAACAGCGTTGCAGGAATCCCTGCCTCATTCAGCACGGCACCGAGGCGTTGTGCTTGCGCGCTTGTGTCCGGATGATCGGCGACGTAGAGGATCAGGAACGGAGCGATGCCTTTGCCTTTCGCCACATGCGTCACGGCCGAGTAGTCAAGATGCTTTGCCGGATCGTTGCCGAACTTCTCTCGATGACCAATCTTTGCCTGCGGCTGATGATGGACTCGGCGACGAGTTTCAGCCGTCTCGATAATTGCTGGCACATCGTAAGTATCCCCATCGACAGGTACACAGCCTTTGATGCCGGCGAGTGACAAGCCCTCGGCTTTGAGGTATCGGTCATCGATGCAGATCAACGCGGCGAGCTGCGCGCCGGCAGAATGGCCCATGACGAGGATTCGGTTTGGATCGCCGCCGTATTCCGCAATGTGGTCACGAACCCAGTGCATGGACTTGGCGATGTCGCGAAAAATCGTCTCCATCTCGACATCTGGCAGCAGTCGATAGTTGGTGGAAACAAAGACAAATCCCTTATCGACGAAGGCCTTCGGCTTCAACTGCACACTGGTCTTGTCACCCGCCTGCCAGCCGCCGCCGTGAATCCAGAACACCACAGGCAGGTTTTTCGCCTCGGGCGGAGCATAGACATCCAGCACCTGCCGCTCATGTGCCGGTTCAGCGTAGGGAATGTTACTTTTGACATCCTGAGCCTGGACCCTGGACAGGAGGGCAAAGGCGATGATGAGTGAGGTGAGATGTTTCATGTTTTTCATTCCGGCTGGAGGAGTGGGATGGTGACAAAGCGTACGACGATCGTGAGGCAACATCAATCGTTCCAGATCAACACTTCCGGGACGCCGCTTCGCGACTGTCCGCGATGCGTGAACACAATCAGTTTCCAGCTTGTCAAGTTTGCCAAAGAAGCACGCAGGATTCATTGAGCGATGACAAGCTGGAAGCTTAACATTTCAAGAATCCCCGTGGGCTCGATGCACATGGCAAGCCGCTCAGCGATTTGCCGAATGATTGAGATCTGCGGTTGATTTCTTGTTTCGCCGTCCGGCAAGTGATTGCTCCTCTTTCGAGATGTCTTGTAGGTCATCCCAAAGGGACAGGCAAATCTCGCCGCCGTTTACAATGAATCCCACTCTTATCAGACAGGCAGCGCAGGCTCCGAATTTCATTTCAGACAAATTTCCGCAGTGGCCTACTCTGTTGAGAATGGAATGGTTGATATCGTAGTCTACCGTCAGGCGGATGGATTGAAGTCATGCGACAGATCATGAAGTGGGGTGTCCTGGCCGTAGTCGCAGTCGGAGTGATGACCGTTGTCGCAGGTTCCTGGCAGAAACGGAGTCGTACAGCGTCACGGACGGCCTGTATTCGAAACCTCAAGACCATCGGCGTGGCTCTGCATGCGTATCATGACAGCAATGCTCATTTTCCGGCTGCGTATTCTGCAAGTCAGCCGCCTCACAGTTGGCGCGTGGCCCTGTTGCCGTGGATGAACGAACAGTCGCTGTTCGAGAAATATGATCTTGAGCCGCATGGGACGATGGGACAAATCCAGCGATGCTGGCCATGCGACCCAGCGCGTATGCCTGCCCCGAATTGATTAATCCGGCCCGCACAAGTTATCAGGCGGCGGTCGGACTTCGAACTGCGTGGCCCTACGACACGGGAATTCGCATCAAGGATATTGCTGACGGAACCAGCAACACCGTCATGTTGCTGGATATTCATGATCGGTGAAAACGGTCACTACGAATACACGCCCGGAACTCGTACGTTTATCTTTGACAAACCATTCCTGATCATGCTCCGTGAAGCACCGGACAAACACCCTTACCTTGCGGCATGGATCGCCAACACGGAAATGATGACCGCAAACTCAGTTGAGAATTAACCCAGCCGTCATCGTGCAGCACCCGCGTGGCGTTTCGCTGTGGGGTCGCCGGCGGCGTGTATGAGGCCGGTCTATGTTCGCCTTCAGTTTTCAAATCATGCTCTCTGAATCCTGGAAGTGCGATCGACACCAACGTTACTTTGACGCCGGAACATTCTCGGACTTCTGCGGCAGGAATAGTTCTTCGCGAACAGAGATTCCCAACGCTTGTACCACTTCATGAAGTCGCGACATGCTGGCCGACCGATAATCGGTTGATTCGTATCGCTGTATCTGTTGCTCTTTCATGTTGAGGCGATCTGCCAGGTCTTTTTGACTGAGTCCCAGCGCAATGCGAGCTTTCACCAGTGCCTGCGGAAGTTTGTCAAATGATTCGACAACGATCACTCTCGTCTCCCCGGAGCGAAGATTCTCGTACTCTTCCAGCTGCAACCGCAATTCCAGTAGTTGGCTATCCAGCGCATCCCCTTCCAACTCCACCAACAACGGGTCCGCATCAGTTCGACTGCGCAGCTTGTCGAGAGCAATCGCAAACTTGTCCGCTTCAGTTTTCGTAATTCGATACTGTCGCTCATTCTTAATCATGTCTGTTCCCTTTGACTCAAAGATCAAGGGCCACGATTCCCTTGGCACTGCCCGTGTTCTTGTCGATCTGAAAAAACTCCAGGAATGTATTCCCCACTGGATCAGCCGCAGCACTTGAGGGAAAGAATTCACCGAAATATTTTGCCTTTTGTGCTGCCCGAAAGTTCCGGAAGTCGAAGAACACCGGTTCGATTAACTTCAGACGCTGCAGATCGACACCAGCAGGTTCCCACGCTACGTCATAATCATTGGGCACGACCTTTGTCGTGACAAAACTGCCATCGACATACAGCCGCTTGCACCCGGCATCACGCAACGACACTATCGCAGCTTCGAGCCCAGAGAGCAGAGAGCAGCCGAATCCGTTGAGGAGAACTTCCAAAGGTCGCTGAGAATTGATCCCATCTGACCAAATGGATGCCAATTGGCAAATTTCCATCGACATCAAATGCTGGAATCATCTTAACACAACAATATTGTTGTCATCATGTTCCGTCAAGGTAAATAACCTCAGCTTTACAGCAATTTCCACTGAGTTCAGCTATTGAGCAAACGCTCTTGGCCGAGGATTTGTCCGAAGCAAGAATTGCGGTCGAGAATAGGACTACCTTGCAACACCCGCGTGGCGTTTGGCTTTGGGGTCGCCGGCGGCGTGCATGAGGCCGGTCTTGTGGTCGATGAAGATCATCACGGGATGGGCAATCGGCGAAGGAACAGTCCCAAGCAGGTGTCCGCGGTCTGACAGATTTCTGCGGACGGCTTCCGGGATCTCTTCGTTGACCTTGAGTTCACCGCGGCCCACGAATGCGGCATTGCGATCGGGATTTGGATTGAACGAATCCTGGTGATGGTTCATCTGGAAGCGAGGTGCCGTCACCGCCTCTTTCGGCGACATGCCAAAGTCAATGTGGTTAAGCAGCACGTTTAGCGTTGTCTGATCCTGCACGTCTCCTCCAGCCACGCTGATGGCAATCACTGGCAAGCCGTCCTTCAGAACCAATGTCGGCGTTAAAGTGACTCGTGGTCGCTTGCACGCCTGAACTCGGTTCGGATGAATGGGCTTCGTATTCATGCTTCGCACGCGGTTTCCCGTATTGACTCCCGATGGCCCGGGGGTGTTCGTCAACATATTGCAGCTCGGAGTTGCAGCGATCACATTGCCCCAGCGATCGGCAACGACGCAGGTTGTTGTGTCCTGTTTCGGAATCTTCTCCGTCTCGTTGTCCGGAGTGCGATCAGTCCGCAGCGACTGCATTTTTGCAGGATCGCCAGGCCGACGGTCCATCGACGCATGTTGCAGATCGATCAGCGGACGACGCAGATTTGTATAGCTGTCGGAGAGCAGTTCTGTCATCGGCACACGCGAAAAGCGCGGGTCCGCGTAATACTCATCCCGGTCTGCGTATCCCAGCTTCATGGCCTCCGTCATCACATGAATGCAATCGGCCGAGAGATGCCCCATCGCATGCAGATCGAATCCTTCCAGCAGGCG
>JANOUN010000992.1:0-1625 GCA_031416875.1 Planctomycetota bacterium
AATTCTGAATCAAAAAGCCCTGAAAGGGCGACATGTCGGTGCCGTGCTGGTTTCGCCCCTTTGGGGCTTTTGCCATCCACTTCGCACCAACCCAGGGCGTTGCCCTGGGCTATCACATTGTGTGCCTTTGGCACGGAACGCATTACGATCAACGACCGACCGCTTTGGTTTCTGGTCAAATCGCTTGGCAATGTTTGAAGTCGCACAGAATCGGACACGGACGGCTGATACCCTGCCGCTCGCCGGAGGGATGTTTGCATCATGACTCCTGCGGAGCTTAGATCTAAACTCGACGAACTGAAATCGTTGCCTGTCGAAACCGAATGGGTCGAGTTCAAGCTCAACGATCATGGACCCGGCAAGTATTCAGAAATCGGTGAGTACCTTTCTGCCATCGCCAATTCGCTGGCGTTGCTGCGAAGGGATCGTGGCTACATCGTCTGGGGAATCGACGACAAGACGCATGAGCTGCGTGGCACCGACTTCAAGCCTCGCCTTGCCAAACACGGAAATGAAGAACTCGAACATTGGCTGACCCGTTCACTTGATCCTCAAGTTGCGTTCAAAATCCATGAAGGCGATCTGAATGGACAACACTTTGTGCTGTTCGAGATCGGCCCGGCCACGCACACTCCGATTCGCTTTTATGGCACGGAGTTCATTCGTGTTGGCAGCCTGAAGAAAAAACTGGGTGACTATGCAGAAAAGGAGAGAGAACTCTGGAAGGTGTTGAGTCAGTCCGAGGCCGACTGGTCCGCCGTGATCTGTGACGGAGCGACCCTGAAGGACTTAGACCCCGCTGCCATTGCCTTCGCTCGGCAGGAGTTCAAAAAGAAGAATCCCAATCTGGCCGCAGAAGTCGATGGCTGGAACGAAGAAACTTTTCTGAACAAGGCCAAGGTCTGTATCGACGGTAAGGTGACTCGAACAGCCATCATCCTGCTGGGAAAGCCAGAGTCTGATCATTACCTGTCACCGGCAATCGCTCGCATCACATGGATTCTGAAGGGCGAAGACGGCATTGAGAAGGATTATCATCACTTTGGGACGCCGCTGATTCTGGCCGTCAGCGAGGTGTTCGCCAGAATTCGAAATCTGACCTACCGCTACATGCCTCGGGCCAGCTTGTTTCCAGTGGAAGTGACGCAGTACGACTCATGGGTCGTGCGAGAGACCATTCACAACTGCATCGCTCATCAGGATTACACTCGGGCCGGTCGGATCAATGTGATCGAAGAGCCCGAACGGCTGCTGTTTACCAACCTTGGCGAGTTTCTTCCCGGCAGCGTGGAGGAAGTGATTCGACGTGATCAGCCCACCGAGCATTACCGAAATGCGTGCCTTGCTGCGGCAATGGTGAATTTCGGTATGATCGACACTGTTGGCAGCGGTATCCGTCGAATGTTCACAACTCAGCGTCAGCGAAATTTTCCGATGCCGGACTACGAACTGAATGAACCGGGACGTGTCAGGGTTCGGCTGATCGGAAAGGTGATTGACGAAAAGTACACATGGATGCTGGCGGACAGAACCGATCTGAATTTGATGGATGTCATTGCACTGGACAAAGTGCAAAAAGGGAAAACTCTCAGCGATGATGAGTTTCGCAGCCTGAAGACACAGAA
>JANOUN010000993.1:0-2330 GCA_031416875.1 Planctomycetota bacterium
TTGAGTCACATGAGGAATTGTGATCCACGCAGTGTGCAGATTCGCGGCAGCCAAACGGAAGATCTTGTTCATCGACACTTTTTCAACCGGACCAAACTTGCTGAAGTCCGGCATCGGCGCCGCCGGTATCATGCCAAATCCTGGTCCCGATGCGGCGTTCGGAACTGGCGGCTGCGTCATTCGATTGTGGACAAATGCTTCGACATCTTCGAGCGTAATTCGACCGCCAGCGGCTGTACCGTTGATCTGCTTCAGATTGACACCAAGTTTACGAGCAAATCGCCGAACGCCCGGCCCAGCCGCTGCTGGTGGCCCGTCGCTCTTTGGAATTGCTGCCGTTGTCGATGGCGGAGCGGTGTCCGGAGCGTTTGGCGCCGGAGCAGGATCTCCGAATTGAGCCACGGTCACAACAGCAGGAGTCGCCGATGGAACTTTCGCAGCAGGCACAGTGTCTGACGACGTTGCGTTGATCGTAATCAACGGTGCGCCGATATTAACACTCGTGCCTGGCTTGATATGAACTGCAGTGATGGTACCTGCATGAGGGCAGTTGATTTCTGCGACCGCTTTGTCTGTTTCCACTTCGCAAACGACAGCGCCGCTGGCGATCGTATCGCCTACTTTGACATTGACGGAAGCGATATCGACCTTTGTGACACCCTCAGAAACTTCCGGCAATCTGAATTCCACAGGTCCGCTTGCGGATACCGTTGGCGCTGCTTTCGCTGCAGGTGCGACTGCCGGAGGCGCGGCCTTTGTCGCCGGTGTCTCGGTTTGTTTCGCTGCTGCAGCCGCAGGTGCCGGGCCGTTTGTCGCTTCGATCATCAAAATCGGCTGCCCGACTTTGAGCTTATCGCCGGACTTGATCAGCAGTTTTGTAATCTTCCCTGCGTGAGGGCAATTTATCTCCGCGACAGCTTTGTCGGTTTCGACTTCGCAGACAATGGCACCAGCTTCGATAATGTCGCCTTCTTTGACGCGCACTTCAGCGACGTCAACAGTGGAGACTCCTTCAGAGACTTCCGGCAGTTTGAATTCGATGGACATGGCTGGAGTTTTCAGGGTTCAGTTTTCAAGGTTCAGTGAATGGCAAATTGCCGGGTGTGGATGTAGCGAAGCGGAGCACACCCGGCTCAAATCTCAAATTTCAAATACGAAATCTCTACGCATTCAACGGATTGACCTTCTCCGGATCGATGCCCAGATCTTTCAGGACATCCGGGAGTTTTGACGAGTCAAACGCGCCCATCCGAGCGAGTCCGCGAAGTGCTGCGTAGGTTGTGCATTCGCCGTCGATCTGGAAATGACGACGCAGTTCCGGTCGCGTCTCACTGCGCCCGAACCCGTCAGTTCCCAGAATAATGTATTCACCGGGAATCCACTCGCGAATCTGATCAGCCACCAGGCGCACGTTGTCGCTGGTCGAAATAAACGGACCAGTCACGTCGTCGAGAGTTTCTTCCAGATAACTGCGGCGTGGCGTCAGACCAGGATGCAGATCGTTCCAGTGCTGACAATCCATCGCGTTACGACGGAGTTCGCTGTAACTGGTAACGCTCCATACATCTGTGCCGATGTGATACTTGTCCTTCAGGATCAGCTGAGCCCGCATCGCTTCACGCAGAATTGTACCGCTGCCGAAGAGCTGCGGACGATGCCGCTGACTTTCGCCGCTGTCGGTGGAACTCAGCCTGTACATGCCCTTGATAATGCCTTCCACCACTTCACCGCGATCCGGCAATGGCGGATGCACGTAGTTTTCGTTGTAGACCGACAGGTAGTAGAAGATTTCTTCCCCCTCGGCATACATCCGACGCAGTCCGTCCTGCACGATCACAGCCAACTCATAACCATAAGCGGGGTCGTAAGCTCGCAGCGAAGGAACGGTCGTGGCCATCAACTGGCTGTGACCATCTTCGTGCTGCAGGCCTTCACCGTTCAGTGTCGTACGTCCGGACGTTCCGCCACACAGGAAACCTTTGCAACGTGTGTCAGCCGCACACCAGATCAGGTCGCCGACGCGTTGGAATCCGAACATGGAATAGTACACATAGAACGGCACCATGTTCATGCCGAGATTCGCATACGCGGAACCGGCGGCAATGAAGGAACTCATCGCACCAGCTTCGTTAATGCCTTCTTCCAGCAATTGGCCGTTGCGCGCTTCCTTGTAGTACATCGTGTTCTTTGAATCGACTGGCTCGTACAGTTGGCCCTTGCTGGAATAGATTCCGCACAGCGCGAACAGTCCCTCCATGCCGAACGTTCGAGCTTCATCCGGGATAATCGGGACCACTCGCTGCCCCATGGCTTTGTGCCGTACCAATCCG
>JANOUN010000994.1:0-15991 GCA_031416875.1 Planctomycetota bacterium
CCAGCGCACCGACTCAACGATCGCTCCGACCACCCGAACTGGCTCCTCAACCTCCAGTCGTCCGCTTCACTTCAAGGTTTCCACCACACCACATAGAATCCGGTAGAGTCAGGAATGTCCAAGCTACATAACCACTACTCAGCGCTGAAACTCTGCAGCATCGCGTACAGCACCGCATTGATTGCCAGTTTCGCGGCGTCCTCTTCGACATAGCCATCGCATGACAGTGATGCCTGATGTTCCAGAGCACAACTGATGTCGTAGCGACTGTAGATGACGGCGAAGCGTCCCTCAATTTCGATGCCTTCCAGAAACGGAGGGCCAATTTCCTCTTTGATCTCCAGCGTGGCATCTTTTTGCGACGGGACAAGTCGGCGGCGGCGAACCTGTTTGATTTCATGGCCGACGGCCTCCGTAAACAACTCATGGTCCGCCGGGATCTGAACCAACTCCTTGTCCGGATAGAGCTGTTTCACCAGATCGCGAAAGCCCCGGTCAAAACCACTGGAACCGCAGCACGCGTCTGCAAGTAACACACCGCCACGATTCAGGTAGTCACGCAGCGCGTCGTGTTGCGCGGGCGGTAATTGAAAACGATGTCGTCCGTGCATGTAGACCAGCGGAAACCGCGACATCTCGTCGAGCGTGATCGGGATGGCTTCGGACTGAGTCGATGCTGCCACGCCGACTGTTTCGTTCAGTGCGACGAGCAGATTCCTGATCGCCTTCGGTGCCGTATCCCAACCGCCGTTGTGACGCAGTTTGCCGATCTGCAGCAAACCTCGTTCAACCGTGGCGGCTGCATCTTCACGTCGCACAATGACATCATCCAGCTTTTCCGGTGGCTCGCGACCCGTGGCATAGGCGATCACATTCACACCGATCCGCGTCCCGCGAACAATCTGCGGATTCAGATTCTGATTGCGATCCGGCGGCGCGTGTTTCATCCATTTCTGCCACAAGCATCCGATGTCGTCCGGCGAGTAAATGATGGACGTGCGACAGCCAAAATCGACGCCCCACAGTTCCATCTGTTCGGAGTTGAGCAGATACTCGCTGCGATAAACGGGGTGGTCGCCCAGCAGTCGCTGTAATGACGCATCACCCTGCGGAAACATGCGTTTGATCAGTTCGCGAAACCCGGCGTCAAACCCTTTCCCATCGCAGTTTCCGCTCGCAAAAATGAAACCGCCGGCATCAATGTAGTCCCGCAACCAGCCGACTTGCTCGTCAGTCAGGACAGGTGCCTCAAGTCCGGAAATAAACAGCACAGGTGCCTGATTGAGTTCCAGCACGGCGGTTTCCTGCTTCAACCGGCTGAGTGTCACGACCTGACTGATGAGGCGTGGCGGCCACTTTGGAAGTCCGTCGATCAGATCGACCAGATTCACGACGTCCTGTGGATGCCGATTCCATTCGCCGCGTTCAAGCGTCTCGCCGTTGGGTGAGTTGTAGTCGAGCTTATGCACGACGACACGCGAAAGCCCTTTCGACAGGAACAACAGGGCCATCGCGGTATTGAGGACCGGATCTCGTTCGTTTCCGTCCTGCGACAGCCATTCTCCAGCGGGCAGTTGAGACGCCACAAGGACCTGCGCGCCGCGTCGATACCAGTCATAGTTGCCGAAGAATCGGACGCTGCTCATTCGGCCAGCGCGCTCCAGACCATAAAGGTAATAGTAATACCAATTGTTATATCCGGGATTTGTTGTGACGGAAAAATTTCGGGCCATCCACTGGCGACCATTCTCCATTGCCAGATTCGGTGGCGGCGTCCAGCAGCAGTCCGGTCGCCCATCCGCTCCGACGTTACTGTCATCCTGAAGCATGCGCGTCGTAATGGCGACCGTCGATAGCCCGGCAACCGTCATGCTGCCTCTTGACGCAGGCTGGCTGGAATTGTAGCCCCATCCCCCATCCTGGTTTTGAGCTGTGGTCCAGCGTTCGTGAATGCGTTCCCATGTCTTGCGGGACACGGTTGCTCCTGCGTAGGCCGCATCGCGCAGGGCGAGGACTGCATATTGGCCGTTGCTGGCGTCACCCCCGCCGCCGCCGGACAGAGTGTAGTCCCAAAGTCCGGCATTTTCTCCGGTGCGAGTCTGAGCGTTCTCCAGCGCCGTCGATAGCAGCTGAATTCGCGGCAGATCGCGATCGTATTGTTCTGCTGCAGACAGAGCCATAATAATCAGTGACGTTTCGTAGACTCCCGTAATGCCGTCCGAACCACCGATCGGACGGCGTCGCAGGTAGTCCAGTCCTCGCTGAACTTCACCCGAATCCACGGGCACATCGCTGTTAATCTGGGCCATGATGGCCAGCGACGTGAATCCATCGCGGAACTTTAACAGCGTGCCGCCCTGAGCTGACCACGATCCATCGGCTTCCTGAGTCCGCTTCAGGAAATCACAACCGCGGGCCAGAGCTTTCTTGACACCATCGCGCAATTGCTGATCATTGAGCTGTGAATCACGATCACCGTCCTGTTGCGCAGTTGCCGGACTGGCGAACAGGCAGCAAAGCAAGGTCAGAAAGAAGCATCGGCGTGTCGTTGACGTCATGTCCATAGTCCTTACTTAATTTTCACCGCGAATTCTCGCCACCACGGCCGCAATACGCTTCGCTGCCTCTGTGATTTCCTCAGCGGAATTCTGAATTGCCAGGGAAAAACGCACCGACGACTTGCAGACTTCCGGATCGACGCCCATGGCCAGCAGAGACGGTGCGGCCTGCGCGGAGCCGCTGGCACAGGTGCTGCCGAGCGAACAGGCAACACCCGCCAGATGCAGATTGACCAGCATCGCTTCTCCCGGGATTCCGGGAAATGCAATACTGAGCGTATTCATCAGTCGATCGGCGTTCGCACTATGCACAACCACCGGACTGCATTGTCGGATGAGTTCCTGTTGCAATTGATCTCGCAGCGTGCGAATCCTGTCCGAGCGATCTTGTGAATCGGCTGCCCAGATTTGTAACGCCTTCGCCATGCCGGCAATCAACGGGACTGGTTCCGTACCCGCGCGGCGACCGTTTTCCTGATGCCCACCTTCCAGCAACGGAGGCAGCTTGACGCCGCGTTTCAACAGCAGGCCGCCAATTCCGCGCGGGCCGTGAAATTTATGCGCACCAAAGGCCAATGCGGTTGCACCCAGATTTTGAAAATCGACAGGTAACTTTCCCACGGCCTGCACCGCATCAAGCAATAATGCCGCACCGTTTTGCTGACAGAGCGTCGCAAGTCGCGAAACATTCTGGATGACCCCGGTTTCGTTATGAGCCAGAATCACGCAGACCAGTTTGATGTCATTCCATGACAGCGTCGATAACTGCGTTTCATCAATCCGCCCCTGCTTGTCCACTGGAATCGTGGCAATCTGCCAGCCATTCTGACGCGCTCGTTCACATGCCATGAGCGTTGCCGGATGCTCTCCCGCCGTAATTGCAATTGTCCCGATTCGACCAAACGTAAAGCCATGAATCGCCATATTGATCGATTCGGTACCACCGCTCGTGAAGATGACTTCGGAGGCGTCCGCATTCAGGATTTCTGCGATCGCTTCACGACTGTCTTCCAGGACTCGCCGTGCCTCTCGACCGTAGGAATGCTGACTTCCGGGATTTGCAAACGCCGTGGCCCATGCGTCGGTCATGCAGTGCATGACTTCGGGGAATAATGGCGTCGTCGCGTTGTTGTCGAGATAGATGGAAGACATGGAGCAATTGGACTCAGATCACGCGGAATATCTGTCAGCTGGGAATTCCTGACCGACGGCAATTTTCAAGAAATTCCTGCTGTTCGCTGGGTTGCACGGGGATGATACTCAAAAAGTGGCAATTGCGACACGTAAAAGCCGACTGCGGCGGGAACTGTGCTGACACGCATTCGGCATCCTGCTACGATTCTGGCTGGGAACTGGAATCAGAGGCCGTGATTCGTAAATCACACGTTTCCCCGGACTCGCAGACCAGAGTTTTCAGCGTGGTTTGGATTGAACATCTGGTCGGCGACCACTGGATAAAATGTTCAATCCAGACCGTGCCAGCAAGAAAAGGGCAGGCAGGACAGTTCATGAAAGACCCAAGAGTACGATTACGAAACCCTGTGGTTGCGGCCCTGCTGGCGTTTGCCATTCCTGGGGCCGGGCATTGGTATCAGGGACGACGATTCAAAGCGACGATCTACTCCGTCTGCATCCTCACGATTTTCGTCTGGGGCATGATTCTGGGCGGTGGCCAGCCTGTCTACAGTCAACTGATCTATCGCTCTGAAGGAACGGCCCCGACTGCTCAGCTTCAGTCTTCCTCGCCGCGCATGAAGTTCTCGTTCGGGTATGCCGCTCAGGTACTCGTCGGTGCGCCTGCATGGCCCGCGATCATTCAGGAAATGCGGATGCGAAACGTCGACGCCAAAATCAACTGGATTGATGGGCCGATCGAAAGCGACTTTCAGGGGATTCTGTCACGCGGTTTCGGAGACCGAACATCTGAAATCGTCACGGGGACGATTGAACTGATTCCGGCGAACGAGCAGGGCAGTGAGGTCGTGACAGGGACGCTGCACGCAGTACTTGCGGACGGGGCACAACAAGATCTTCCACTGGCAGGCAATATTCAACTCGGGCGTGAAGTCTTTGGATCACCGCGGCGCGAAGTTCGTTGTGATGTGGTTGGACAGGACGACGAAGGGCGTGAAGTTCGCTTTCGCCTGGAAGGCAGCGTCTCCAGAAGTTTTGTCGATTGGTTTCAAGCACCACGTGATACGCTGGAACTGGATCGATTGAACGGCGCGCTGAGTCAGAATTTCGATATCGGGTCCGTCTTCACCTGGATCGCAGGTCTGCTCAACCTTCTGGCGATCTGGGACGCAGCGGAAGGTCCGGCGTACGGCTATGGCGACGAAGAAGAAACTCCCGATGACGATGAACCGGCTCCAGCGAAGAAAACGGACTGACCGAACGTTCCTGCCGTCTCGAGGCCGTTGGGATCGAACGCACGGTGGTTCAACGAATCTGAAATCGACACAAATTTTCGGATGAAATCTATGCAGCTCGCCGCCATTTATGCCATTCCGCTCACCGCTGGCATCTCACTTGTCTACTGCGCCAGTCGTTTCGAAATGCCTGAAAAAATCGTGCGAACGGCCGTGCTGATGTTCGCAAAAACTATCGCCGCGCTCGTCGTGCTGTACCTGATCCTGTTGTATTTGTCTCGGTAATGCCTGTGGCGCTGATGCATAATCATGGATGGAATGCAGATCATGCGAATCCTGCTTTTTGAAGACTCACATGCTGAAGACCTGACGCCGATTGCTTTGTTGCGACCGGTCTTTGAACTGGTCTGCGGTCGCGATTCACTTCGCCGACGGCTGCAACGCTGGTTTCCGGACGCGGAGTTCGGCGGCTGGATCAGACCCTGGCTGGTGGATGCCTATGCTGAAGAACAGCCTTCCATCACGGTCAATAGTCTCAACTGGATTCGCAACGGCAAAGTCCTGGTCGTGAATGCTCGCTGGTTGCCGGAACGTCGGCTGACGCCACGGGATTTTGTCACGCACCAGGCTGGTTTTGTCGATGGCCATCCGGCATGGATGCTCATCCCCGGCGAAGAACTTGGCGAACTGCTGCAGGGCGATCCTGCGACGGCTTTGGCTCAGTACGCCAGCAGTCAGCGTGGAATTCCGACAAGCGGACGCTGGATTCAATACCCATGGGAACTGGTCTACCAGAATGCGGCACAGCTAATTCGGGATTTTGCGGACGAAGGAGTTTCGCAGTCTCCCAGGCTGGAGCATGTGCAGGTACTCGGCGATCCATCGGACGTCTACATTTCTGCGCAGGCAGAAATCGATCCTTATGTTGTGATCGATGCTCGCAGCGGGCCAGTGTCAATTGATCGCGATGCGAAGATTCAATCCTTCACACGGATCGAAGGCCCCTGTCATGTTGGTCGCGGTTCACAATTGTTTCGCGCTCTGATCCGAAAGGGAACCACGATCGGTGAACACTGTCGAGCAGGTGGTGAAATTGAAGAATCGATCATGCACAGCTACGTCAACAAGTACCACGAAGGATTCCTTGGACACAGCTACGTTTGTCCGTGGGTTAATATCGGTGCCATGTCGTGCACTTCGGATCTGAAGAACGACTACACCACCGTGAAAGTCCCGCTGCACGGCCAGATGATTGATACCGGATTGAGTAAAGTCGGATCTTTTATCGGCGACCATGCCAAGACCGCAATGGACAGCATGTTCAATTCCGGGTCATCGATTGGCGTCTGCACGATGGTCATCCCCGGAGGACGGCTGCTGCCGCGAAACGTTCCGTCGTTCAGCAGCGTGACGTTTGGTGAGCTGTCAGGCGACTGGACCCTGGACGCGGCAATTGAAACGGCTCGATCGATGATGAACCGCCGCAATCAGACGTTGACACTCAATGCTGAACGCTTGTTGCGGGTCGTGCATCAACGCACGGAACAGGATCGCCAGACCGCGTTGCAGCGGGCGTCGAGCCGCAACGCCATGCGTTCGTAGGATGGACATTCATGTCCGTCGTGGACCGCCGGTGCTGGGCGTGCATCTTTACGTTATGCCGTAACCTACTCGCGGCATTGCTCCCGATATCTATCGAGATGGTCAGAGCTTACCTCCGATCGCAAAATGGAACCAGACGCCAACAGTTGCGATCAAGGGCATCGAGACGAAAAAACCAGCAACGATGGCGGCGATCAACACGCCGCCACGCGCAGATTGCTGGCGGGTGTTTGCCATGAAAAGCAGTAGGGCAATTGGGAGCACTGGAAACAGCAGCAACAGTGCGTCGTAGTCATGCACCTCATCTGGGTATGGACGGATGCGAACGACGAAGAAATCGAGAGCGCAAAACTGTGCCAGCATCACTGACGCCACAAGTCCGGTCGCCATCATGAATTGACGGAACCGGCGTCCACCAGAGGTATGCGCGATCAGCGGATCAGCGTTTTCGGATTCAGAGGGTGGTGCATATGGGCTCTTCGAGTCTGGCATTGCTTTAGTGGTTTAACAAAAGCAGTGCACCAATGAAGTTGCATCAAATGGACATTTACAGCCGAGAGGAATACCAACCATGCTGGTGCCTGTTCTGCCGTTCGGTCAGAAACTGCGAGTGACGCCATTTTCCGCCGGTTCGGCATCCTTGCGGAAGATCATGTCTGTCGGACGACCGCAGTGAGGACAGGGAATGCGAAAATGGCTGGTCACTCTGGTGATGGCTCGCAGATCCGGATTTGCAAGGCACAGGTTCCCAAGGGCATCAAAACCGACGGCCTGAGTTCCTTCCGGCACGCTGGCGAAGGCCAGAAACTCTTTAGGGCGAACTTGATCACGAGACACAGAAGTCAACTGCGTATGTCCATCCGCGCGACCAGCAAGGACCAGCAGAGTACCATCCGGCTGCAGCATCAATCGCGATGAACCGGGTGGCGCGAATCCGGAGGGAGTGACTTCACCGCTGGCGGCAATGTGAACCATTTCGCCCGAGACCAGCAACGCTTCTGTCTGACCACCGGCATTGAGCACAAGATCCGAAACTGGCTGGTAGATTCGCGTGAGTTCCGTGATGTCGCCGTCTGTGGTAATCACCACGATTCGATTCGCATCCTTGGATGCAACCACAAACTGACCGATTGAGTCTCGCACAAACGATGTCGCTGCAAATGTCAGTTCGTGCAGCACGGTACTCTGACCGATCGGGTTCACCACCTGAATCTGCGCTTCGCGGGAATTCGAAGTCAGCACGTAGAGATTGTCGTCGGCGTCTACCTGGATACGTTGAATGTTACTCAGGTCTGCAACCGGCAAGCTGACCTCGCCATCGCTGTCCAGGCGAAACACACACTTCGCGGTCTTATCAGCAACAAAGATATGGCCGGTTTTTCCAATACGCAGATCAACAGGATCAATAACCTTCACTGGCAGGCGTTCAATCACAGGTCGCGATTGAACAACGATCGGCGCGTGATCGTGATATTTCATGGCACCGAGCGACGGTGGTTCTTCCGCCCGCAGTGGCATAACAAAAGCCGTGATTGACACGGTAAAACAAATCGAAGCAGTGATTCTGGATAGACTAAACGCACTTTGCATTTTGCAGCATTCCCCAAACCGTGGCCCGGCCATGAGAGATTGCACGATCGATATCGAAAACGACGTGTGCCATTAGTATCAGAATCCGCATGCCCCGCGTCAATGATCAGATTCAGAAAATCTTACCCAGTTTGGCAGGCGGCCAGACTGTTCTGCCTGTAAAAGCAGGGAGACGCATGTGCGGGATACCGGTGGCCAAAGGTCACAACTTTGTAGTTCGACTGTCCCGGATTCACGACCAAGTGCAGGAAATCGCGTTGAAAAAGGTGTCTGGAACTTTGGAGGCATCAGAATACCCAGCGCGGGCTTCGGCCGCAATCGATTGGTCAAAGCCGGGACTCAGAAACACAGGCGACAGAAAAACTAGTGACAGAAAAATGGGCGCAAAAAACATTTTCTTTCTGTGATTCATTTTTCTGTCACTAATTTTTTTGTCGCACCCGCCCCACCCTCTGTTGAGAGCAGCATGAAAATCTTCGCGGCAAAACAAACAATCCACTGTTATTAGTACGAGAAGAACCTGATGCCGGAGAGTTCCAGACACCTTTTTCAACCAATCTGGGACAGTCAAAGTAGAACAGAGCAAAAACGAGGAAGAACGTGAAAGAGCGAGGCTCATTTCGACGGAGCGAGATGACTGCATTCGACCTTCCTGTTTGCGGAAACCGTGGAGCTTGTCACCTCGGTTCTCCTGGAGATTGCGATTCGGGGCGCGGCGACCACAAACGTGTGGCAGCGGTCGCTGATTGACAGACATACCTTGAAACGCATAATGCCTCAACCGACTGCGGTGACCGCGATCGTTGACAACACACGCCTTTCGCAGCGATATCCCTGTCTCCTTCCCGATTCCTTTCAGGGCTGCTGTTTATGAACAGATCCACCCGTCGATCGTTTCTACGCTCTTCCAGTACGGCGGTGGCCACGGCTTTCGCCGCGCCAATGATCCTGCCGCGCCGAGTGTTTGGTGCGAATGCACGGATTGCCATTGGTGCGATCGGTGTCCGAAATCAGGGGGCCGGAAATGTGAAACGCTTCCTTGCAGCGGGAGCGGATGTCGTTGCCATTTGTGACGTGGATTCAAAGGTCGCAGCCGCAGCGGTCGACATTGTTTCCGAAAAAGGTCCGGCTCCGAAAATCTTTGGCGACTACCGACAGATGTTGGAAGACAAGAGTATCGATGCCGTCGTCATCACAACGCCGGACCATTGGCACGCCCTGATGACGATCGATGCATGCAAAGCCGGCAAAGATGTCTATTGCGAAAAGCCGCTGTCACTCACAATCGCAGAAGGTCGGCGCATGGTGAATGCAGCCCGCAACCACAAACGCATTGTGCAGACAGGATCGCAGCAGCGATCATCGGCGGAATTCTGGAAGGCGTGCATGCTGGTACGCAACGGCTTCATCGGCGCCGTGACAGAAGTGCTGGTCGGGATACCCGGTCCGAATCATCCCGGTTCGATCGGCTCTGAAGAAGTTGTTCCGCCGGAACTGGACTATCAGATGTGGCTTGGTCCGGCGCCTTTTAAGCCGTATCACAGTAAACGAGTACACTACAACTTCCGGTTTTGGTGGGATTACTCCGGCGGTCAGATGACGAACTTCGGGGCTCATCATCTGGACATCGCTCAGTGGGGACTGGGAATGGACAACAGCGGTCCTGTTGCGGTGGAGGGAACCGCTGAGTTTCATCCTCAGATGCTGCATGAAGTCACGGAAAAATGTCGCCTCACATACACCTACGCAAATGGCGTCAGGATGACCCTTGGACAAGGCCAGCAGGACATCGCAGACGGGACAACCTTTATCGGAACAAAGGGTCGCGTGGCCGTTGGGCGAGGTAAGCTGACAACGGAACCGGCCGAACTGGCCATATCGCCGCTGGATGCCGCTGAGCTGACTCAACTGTATCGCAGCGCTGATCACACAATGGATTTCCTCAACTGCATGCGCAGCCGTGAGCTACCGATTTGCGATGTCGAAATCGGTCATCGATCTGCCACCGTCTGCCATCTGGGAAATCTTGTCGCTCGTCTCGGACGTCCGGTGAAGTGGGATCCGACGACGGAAACTTGCCCCGGTGATGCGGAAGCGCAGCTGATGATCGACCGGCCGTACCGTGCGCCGTGGACTCACTGATTCGTCGCGCGTCTCATTGCGGGTCTTTCCCGGAGATTTTTCATCTGTTGCCGAAAACAGAACACTCGCAGAGCGCTGCCGCAGATCGACTCTCTGTTGACGTATCGCTCCGTAATGTTCACAGCGTGAATCGAGCCACAAACGGAAGAATGAGAATGTCTTTGCACTCCCTGAACATGTTCTTCACGTCGGAATCAGTGACCGAAGGACATCCCGACAAATTCTGCGACCAGATCTCGGACGCGGTGCTGGACGAATGTCTGCGACACGACCCGTGGGCCCGCGTGGCCTGCGAGACCTACGTGACCATGGGAGCGGTGATCGTGGGCGGCGAGATCACCACGGATGCGGTCTTCGATGTCTCCAGGCTGGTGCGCGACCTTGGGAACGAGATCGGCTACAGCGCACCGGAGTATGGGTTTGATGTGAACACGGCCGCCATCTTCCGCACCATCCACTCTCAGTCGCCGGATATCAGCATGGGAGTGAGTCGCGAAGGCCGTGAACTCGGCGCCGGCGACCAGGGTCTGATGTTCGGCTACGCGTGCGACCAAACCCCCGAGCTTATGCCGATGCCCATCATGCTGTCGCACCGCCTGGCGATGAAGCTGGCAGAAGTGCGCAAGAGTCGGCTGTTACCGTACCTGGGCCCCGACGGAAAGACCCAGGTGACCGTGGAATACATAGATGGCAGGCCGGTGCGCATCGACCATGTCGTGATCGCTGCCTCACACACCGCCGCGGCGGTGACACCCGACGGCAGGTTCACCACCGAGGAGGCTCAGCAGGACATCATCGACAAAGTAATCCGGCCCGTGGGAGGGGCACTGCTGGACGAGAGGACCATCATCACGGTGAACGGCACGGGCAAGTTTCTGGTCAGCGGACCGCAGGCGGATACCGGGCTCACGGGACGTAAGATCATCGTGGACACCTACGGTGGCTGGGCTCTGCATGGCGGTGGTGCATTCAGCGGGAAGGATCCCAGCAAGGTCGATCGTTCGGCGGGGTATATGGCGCGGTACATCGCCAAAAACATCGTGGCGGCCGGCCTGGCCCGGGAATGCGTGGTGCAGGTCGGTTACTGCATCGGGCTTGTCGAACCGGTGTCCCTGATGGTCAATACTTATGGGACGGGTGAACTGCCCGAGGCGGACCTGGCAAAGCTCGTGCGCAAAGTCTTTCCGTTGTCACCCCGCGGGATTATCGATCACCTGAACCTGCGCAGACCCATCTATCTCAGGACTGCGGCCTACGGGCACTTTGGGCGCGAAAGCTTCTCGTGGGAGCACGTGGACGCCACGGAGGAGTTGCTCGCCAAGGCGAAGAAGATATAGTCATCGCGGAACGGCGGGCGCTGGCGTCCGTGACAGGAAAGGGATCTTATGAGCACACCTGCCGAAACCGATACGGTCGATATGGTGGCCCCCGCAATCGCCCGCAGCGATCGGTCGCCGCCGCGAACCTGCGTGGCCGCAGTGGACATGGCGGGATCTTTGCAGTCTTCAAAGATGGTTTCAGCCACTCGCACAGCGGCAGCGTCTGCCTTGCGGCGATTCGTTGTCTGCAGCGAACGCTTGAAACGCTGCTTTCCATAACGGAAGCAGATGTGAAAAGTGCGGCCTGGAACTTGCTGAATTGATGCCATGTATGAAGCCTCTCGAAGCCTTTGAAAAAGGGTACGAGCGACTCAGCCCTCTGGCTAGCCACGACAATTCAACGCAAGTGCAACGTTCGTCCAACCTGTGACCTTCGAAACCAATGTTGAATCACTGCCGATCCAACGCCTGTCACAGAATTGTCACTGATTCATTTTTAAAAAAAGAAGGACTCGAAGCAATTTGCTCCAGGTCCTGATTTTTTTCTGGTTTAGCGAGAGTTTTCGACTGGCGAAAACAAGCTCCTCCGGTAGGACTCGAACCTACGACCCGGCGATTAACAGTCGCCTGCTCTACCAACTGAGCTACAGAGGAATGGATTCTCAACAGATCCAACGCGAACGGTATCGGATAACGAACCCGCCGGGATCGATGAATGGGCGGAAAGTAGCGATCACTTCGTCGTGTTGCAAGTCTCTTTTGGGGGTCTTCTCGTTCGTAATTGCATCCAGGATTTGATGTTGCGCAGTTTCCGCCGAGTTGCAGGGTCTCAGCGACAGGAAACTGCTGATCGCTCAGGGTGTAGATCCTGAAACCGCGTTCGAGGTTCGCGTGAATGTGAACAATCCATATTTTGTACCGGCAAGCTGACGCATGCCGCTCGCCAATTCTCTCACTCATGACCGCGTGGAGTATAGCTGTTGCAGGATATCTGCCAGGATCGGAATGTCGCTGTCGGGGCGCGTCGGGCTGTCGGGATGCGTCAGATTTGTCCGTATCCATCCGCGTAGATGCAGAAACATGGCGGCGGAATGCTTGTAGGCGGGCACGGGGTTACGAAACGCCAGAAATCCGAGGTATTGCAGGACGTCATTGATCTGATAAAAAGCCGCATCTCCTGCCAGCCATGTGGCGTCGCGTTTGGCAAACAGGTCCGGGGCGAAACTGCTGAGCCCCAACAGGTAATCACTGCCGTACATCACCATATCAATCGCCAGATCGTTTCCGGTCAGTACCAGAAAATCCGGACGCACTGCATCACGCCATGCCAGTCGCTGCCATTCCAAATCGCGGCGAAGTGACGAGTGCTTTGCACCAAGGCACTGAGGAAGACTCATCAGACCGCGATAAACCGATTCACTGTAAATTGCTCCAAACGGCGCGAACATTTTTCCCAATTCAAAGCCAACGAAGCGATCGCAGCGGCTCGCCAACCGCCGGTAGGATTCAACAATCTCCGAATCAGCCTGCTGCGTGAGTCCAAACGACTGAAAGATGACCGGCGTTCCTCCGCGTTGCTGGATTTCGTCGATGCGTGCGACGTAAGGATCAAGGGCAAAACGGTTGCCGGGTGTATCTTTCACGAAAGCGCCGGCGACGAACATGCGACCATTTGTGACAGCTTGAGTCCGCTGCAGAACCTCAAGGCGCGTCGCATCATCCAGCAGATGCACATAGCCCGTATCCATGTTGACGGCAGGCAAAAGACCGGCGTCACAGGTGCGACCGACGTGCTGATCGAACGATGGCCAGTCGATCTCGCCCGGTGCGAGAAACGGCAACAGCACGGCCGACATGCCGGTGATGCGGCGATTGGGTCGGAGTCGAGGGATGGGAAGATGTGTGGTCATCGGGGAGAGTCAAGTTACGGAAGTGCGATGACTGGACGAAAAAAGGCCCGGTGACTGGATCACCGAGCCTTTTATACTTTATCACTGCCGGGCAATTTTCAGAAGCCCACCCGCGTTCAAACAGTTTGTGTTTGAGATTCAACATGTTTGTTACATGCGTAACTCGGAATTCAGTTCCGTCAGGTCGTTCCGAATATCACGCGCTTCCTGCGAAAGGTAGGCCCGGTCAGCCGTGTTGCAACGACTGAGGTAGGTGTAGATTGCCAGCCATTCCTGATACAGGCTGTCGGCTTCCTTCTGCAATTCTGTCAGCGTCGGTGCGGCATTCATCATTTTGCTCAACCGCTGTGTGCGTTTCATGAATGTGGCACTGGCCTGGAGCGCTTCGTTGCGGTACGCCGGGCGTTCGGTGTTGAGCCAGTTGCGGACATCCCAGTCGAGTTGGTCAGCCAGACTCTCAAGTGATGATGCGATCGGCTGCAAACGACGTGTGTCCACCTGTGACACCGTGCCGCCCAGTTTCAGCGAACTGCGCAGCGACGCCATGCTGTCTTCGATCTGACGCAGCACGACGAGGCCCTGTTGACTCTGCATCGTACCGAACGTGCGGATGAACACAGCACCGTATTCTTCGACGTACTTGTAACTGTCAATGATCATTTCATCGGATTCATTGCGGTTCAGGTTGTCCTTGAAATTCTGCACTGTACCGTAAAAGTTACTGGCAGTCGCCAGCGTGTCCGATGCATTCTTGAAGTTCAGCAGCAGCTTGAGCGGTGTGCGGCTGTAGAAATCATCAACATTGCGAATCAGTGCATCGGCCGTTTGTTTCAACTGAGCCCGATTGGTTGATGTTTCCAGCCACAGCAATTCATGAATGGAATTGTCCGCCAGCACGACACGATTGAGTGCACGTTCGACGTACGTATTGGTCACAGTCCGCAGTTGTTCTGCAGTCAACTCCCAGGGGCGATCGAAGAAGTTATATTCTCGCACGATCCGGTCATACGGATATTCTGCAAGGACCATGTCCTGCACCCGCGTAATCTGTTGCTGCATCTTGCGGCAGTCGTTGACAATTTGAGCGGTCTTGGCCGTGCCGTTCATGTCGCGACTCAGTTCGTCGCTCATATTGTAGAGTGCATTCTCCAGCACCGACAACTGTTGATACAACTGGCGGTAGTCAAGAGTTGGCTCGACCTTGAATTGCTGCCCCACCTTGCGATCGATGCCGTCAAGACGCTCGACTGAAGCAAGGGTCGTGGCACTCACGCCGGTTGACTGTCTGAGCCGATGTGACAGGACGAGCCAGTCAGCATCAATCCGACGGAAGTCTGTTAAGATGGTTTCAAGTGAAATCCCGGCGGTCAGATCCTGATTGAGTCTCGCTGTCAGATCTCGGAGTGAGTAGAGATCGTTCAAAAGAGAGCGTAATTGAGGATAGCGACGGTAGTCCTGCTCCAGTGCGGAATACAGGCGACCGGATTCGTCGTACGCATCTTTCATTGCGCTGGCCAGCACCCGTTTATCGACTTTTGCCAAATCGATGGGTTTATGGCTTATTCCCAGCGATGGCGTGAGTGGATTGGCGTCGAGGTTTCCAATTTCGCCAGGTTTCAGCCGACGCGACAGAGCCTGGAAGTCAGATTCTGCCCGACCGATGCGAGTGGCAGGCTGTGCGTTGGCAGTTGCAGCCAGTGTTACGGTTAAGATTGCTGCGGCAAACGCCCGAATCAAATCGGATTGCGGTGAGTGCATGGCGGATTCCTTTCCCTAATTTTCGAGTGCGTGAATTTGAGTCAGTGGGCCGTATCGCGCGATGTTGCCCCCGGCAGAATTCTGCGTCGCCTGCAAATTCCGCTGTACTCTGACCATCGTTGAGTTTAGGCCAAACCGGCGATTTCTGGAAACAGCAGTTTTTGCCGGAGTTTCAGGCACTTGATTTCACACGCGGAAAGTTAAACCACCACGACAGCATGATGTGCAGAATTGCGGATAGTACGGCGTAGAGGATCCGTGCTCTTGAAGACGTCGCAATCACCGGAAGAATCCAGAGTGACGTGGCCGCGATGTGCAGCAGCGTCTGAAACAAGTTGCGTTTGCCAAGAGTCGCCAGTACCTGCAACCAATGTTCCGCGTGAAACATTTGCACGATGCGAGGAAGATCCCCGATCGAATACCACACAACTGCGACGCAGGCGAGCCCCAGAATTCTGCGAATGACTCGCCCCCATGGCATCCGTCCGTCTTTCTGAAGTCGCCTGCCAAGACTTAACCGCATCGCAAAGCCGGCGGCAAACAGGAACTGCGGCATGATGGTGTCGGCATAGCTGCAGTAATCATGCGTGTGCTTCAAGATCCGAGGGCAGACCGCGTAGTTCCCCAGAAAATTCACCAGCAACATACCAAGCATCGTATAGCCGCGAAACTGGTCAAGTGATGTGAGCCTGGCTGACGCGATGGTTTGAGAGGCTGACATGGCGAAGTTCGGGGCCCGGCGC
>JANOUN010000995.1:0-11428 GCA_031416875.1 Planctomycetota bacterium
GTCAACACCTGCGTCCGAGGCTTCAGCTTCACGCTGATCAGATGCGCGTACAGATATCCGCCCAGCAGCAGAATCTGAAAGAACAACATGCAGCTCGTCCAGATCGACGGTCCCCCGCCAAACCACGGCAGAATAAATCGACCGATCAACGGCTGTACCTGAAACAGCAGGAAGGCACTGACAAAAATGGTAACGGCAAAGCGAAACATATTGATCCTTGCGAGGCAGAAGGCGGCAATGTAGCCTCGACGGCCATGTAATGGCAGTAACTCTGCGGGCAGTCTTGTCACCGGAAAGGCGCTGGCAGTCCCTTGATGTCGGCCGTCATGCAATGGCCCCGCGTTTGACCTCAGGCCGCGTATTTACCTCTGATAGATCGGTCAGGAGATCACTCATCCGGAACGACTCTGGCAGCACATGTGGGATGCGTTGATGCATACCAATCGGCGCGGCTGGGAAATCATGATCCTCGGCGCGCTGGATGTGGCGATCTGGGATATTTATGGTCAGATGCTGAATGAGCCCGTCTGGAAGCTGCTCGGCGGTGCGCAGCGCGGGCCGTTTCAGTCAACTGTGGGCAGCACTGTCGAAGTCGTTCCGTATTGCACGCTGGTATCCGATGTCTGGGGCGGTGAGCCGATGTTCTCGCAGCAGGTGGCGCGCGCGGAAACGCTGGCATCGCTGGGCTACCGCGCGTTCAAGGTGGAGCCCATGATGTCAGCGCCTGAAGACGTGGTGGAGCTGGCTCGACGATGTCGCAAGGCCATCGGTGACGAGCTGACTTTGATGGTCGATGTCGGTTACCTGTTCAACGATGTTCCGACGGCGCTTCGAGTCTGCCGCCAGCTGGAAGATCAAAACATCTATTTCTTCGAGACGCCGTTTCCCGTCGATACACCTGAGCCGTATGCAAAACTGGCGTCCAGGACGTTGATTCCGCTCGCAATGGGGGAGCACGGCGTCACTCGCTGGGAATTTCTTGAGATGATGGACCGAGGCGGTGTGACGGTGGTGCAGCCGTACATGACGACCTGTGGCGGGCTCACCGAGGCGAAGCGGATCGTGGAACTGGCTGCGCCGCGCGGGGCTCTGGTTTGTCCGGGCAACTGGTCGACTCAGATTCTGGGGGCTGCGTCGGTTCATCTGGCAGCCTACTCACCGATCACACCGTTCATTGAGTTTGCACCGGCCGAGGTATTTGAATCTCCATTGAGACGCGAGCTGCAGAACGCCGGATTTCCTGTCAGAAACGGAGTCTTCGCGCTTCCCGAACGACCGGGTATCGGATACCAACTGCCTGCCGAGATCGTGAAGGGGTTTCGAATTCGCTGACTGTACCGTTTTCTATGTGTTCGCCAATTGAAGCGAGGTTTCCAGACCGGGAACCACGAATGAACACAAATAGACACGAATGGAATGCTTAACAATTCGTGTTTATTCGTGTCGATTTGTGGTTCAAACATCCAGCACATAGAATCCGGTAGAGTCAGCGAATTCGTTAATGCCGCATCAGGATTTGACCTGGGGCTGTGTCCCATTGACCTTGCCAATGCACCTTGTGTTGGCTGCCGTGAAGGCACATCAGCAGTTTTCGACAACCTGTAGCAGAGTTCGTGAGAACTCTGGTGCGTTGCAGCAAGATCACGACGTCCCGAATTCTCACGAATCCGGCTACAACAGGAAGGTATGGAACGAATGACGCAAAGAAACAACCCGTATGCTCTTCATGAGACACAACACAGCCTGGCAGGAACAGGTGAGTCAGTACGGCCAACCAACGTCCGCTGGCTGATCGTCGCCATGCTGATGGGCTTTACGATTCTGGGGCATTTCAATCGCGTCAGTATTACGGTGGCGGCCAAGGCGAAATTTATTGGCCCCGGTTTGCTGACAGAAGTTCAGATGGGGCAAGTGTACTCGACGTTTCTGCTGATTTACACACTCTGCATGTTGCCCGGCGGTTGGGTGATTGACCGGGTTGGACCCAGACTGGCCATGGCCGGGATGGGACTGGGGATGGGTTTCTGTGTGGTGCTCACCGGGGGACTCGGCTGGCTTGATCTGCCCATTGCGTCCCTGTTCATACCGCTGCTGCTGGTGCGCGGCATCGCAGGCAGCCTGAGTACTCCATTGCATCCGGGAGCCGCTCGAAGTGTTTCGCTGTGGCTGCCGCTGACAAGCCGGTCCACGGCAAACGGTCTGGTGACCGCGGGCGCTCTGATTGGAATTTCGCTGACGTACCCCGGATTCGGCTGGCTCATGGATCGGTTCGACTGGTCACTGGCGTTTGTGATTTCGGGAACTGCGTTGATGGTGTTCTCACTGATGTGGCTGCTTGTCGCCACTGACGATGCCGCCACGCATCCGCGAGCCAACGAGGCCGAAAAACGTCTGGTGGCCCTGCACAGCGTCGCGCCGTCGCACTCAAGAGCCTCGATCGGCGATTTCGCTGTATTGTTTCACAATCGCGGGCTGCTGATGCTGGCGTTCAGTTACGCGGCGTTGAGCTACTTCCAGTATCTGTTCTTTTACTGGATCGAATTTTACTTCGGCAAAGTGCTGAGGCTCCCGGATGATGCCAGTCGTCGCGCGTCGTTTATTGTGACGATGGCAATGGCAGTCGGAATGGCGGTTGGCGGTCTCATGACGGATCAACTCAGCCGTCGGATCGGACTGCGCCGGGGCTGCCGAGGCATCGCCATCACAGGGATGCTGCTGAGCGCCGTTTTCGCGTGGTTGGGTGTGGCCGCAAAGGAACCGAACCACGTGATCTGGCTGTTCTCTCTGGCTTTAGGTTCGCTGGGACTCTGTGAAGGAATCTTCTGGACGTCGGCGCCAGCGCTGGAACCGAAGAACGGTGGACTTGCCTGTGCGTTCCTCAACACCATCGGCAACGCCGGCGGAATTCTGGCACCGGTCTGCACGCCGTGGATCGGAACCCACTACGGCTGGCCCGCAGCGATCGGTGCGGCCTGCTGCATTTGCGCCGCGGGTGCTGTGCTGTGGTTCTGGATTGATGTGGGAGCGACGAGCAGGGCGAGTTGAAATTTATTCGTTTAACGGCAAGCCGCAGGCGACTGCGGTCTTGATAGTATGCCGCGCGGCCAGAAATGAATCCGGCGAGCGGAGCGGCGTGAGCCCTCCGGTATCTCGTTCTTGTACCGGCAAGCTGACGCATGCCGCTCGCCAATTGTCTCACTCATGACCGCGCAAAGTATAGTGCGGCCGCGCCCAACTTCGCGGGTGAGTCAAACGCAGTCGCCTGCGGCTTGCCGTTAAACGATTTGGGGACTACCGCGATTCAGAGATCAGATTTGCCTTCACGAAGTCCTCGTTGATGGTCACGCCCAGACCGGGACCATCCGGCACCGTGATGCGTCCGTTGACTGCCTGGACTTTTTCATGTGTCAGCTCGTGACGCAATGGCGAGTCATCGACACAGTCTTCAAACAGGAACGCATCGCGACAGGTACTCAGCCAATGCAGGCTTGCAGCAGCGGTCAGCGGACTTGTGTAGCAGTGATTGCACAGGCGCGCGCCGATCTCTTCGACTCGATTGCGGATGTACGCAGCTTCGGTGAATCCGTTTCGCGACAAATCCACCTGATACACATCCAAAGCCTGGCGATCAATGAACGGTCTGAAAGATTCCCGCCCGCATTCACCTTCGCCGGACGCAATCGGAACCGGTGATCGACCGCGCAGCCAGACATAGCCTTCCACATCGTCTTCCCGGAGCGGTTCCTCCAGCCAGCCGATGTTGAAGTCCTTAAACGTTTCCGCTCGCTGCAGCGCAGTGCGCGCATCCCAGATGCAGCCGGCATCAATCAGCAGCGTGGCATCATCGCCGAGTCCCCGTCGTGCTCCGCGTACGAGGTCCAGATCCACGGCTTCGCTTTCACCCATCGGTTCCCAGCCGAATTTTACAGCCTGGTATCCGGCGGCAATCCAGCGCTGCCCGATGTCATGAGTTTCTTTACCATCGCGCCCAAACAAAATTGAGGCATAGGCCTTGATCGAGGAATGCTGCTTTCCACCCAGCAGGCAGTGAATCGGCTGCTGAAAAAACTTGCCCTTCAGATCCCAGAGAGCCATATCCACTGCAGCCATCGCCGTGATGCCCACGCCCGTGCGGCCGAAGTACATCGTACGGCGATACATCTTCTGCCACAGGCGTTCAGTCTCCAGCGGATTTTCACCCAGCAGCAACAGGCGCAGGCCACACGCAATATTGTGACTGAACGGCGCATCAATGATGGCCTTAACGACTTCGGGGGACGAATCGGCTTCGCCAACGCCTTCCAGCCCGTTGTCTGTGCGGATTCGAACAATGACGGAGTCCTGGCTACTGGCTGTTTTGGCCTCGACAGATTTGACTCGGATAATTTGACAGACAACTTCGGTAATCTTCATAAAATATGTTTTTCTGACAGCAGTTGGTGGTGGCCGGATTCGTGAGAATTCGGGACAGGGTGATGATGCTGAAACGCACCAGAGTTCTCACGAACTCCGCTACAGATTTTCGAAAACCGCGCTCCCGCAGGGTGCGTGGAGCGGAGCGAAACACACCAATGCGGACTTCTTCAATCCAGAACGGCGATGGCATCAATCTCGATATGGATGCACGCCATCGGAAAGCTGACTCCCACCAAAGTGTTCACGGGATAGTCATCGCCAAAGAATTCGTGATAGATGTCGATTTGTTCGCCTTCAAACGGATGCCACTTGTGCGGGTCCGCCACAAACATCGTGAGTTTGCAGATATCCGCGGGCTTTCCGCCTTCCGCCTTGACCATTCTTGTGATGCGATCAAGCACAACGCGAAGCTGTTCCATCGGGCTGCCGTCCTGTGCCGGTGATCCGTTCGCTGTGCATCCGGAAATAAACAGCATGTTGCCCGCGCGAACTCCGCGACTGTAATGCGGCCCCGACGGATAAATGCCCTCAAACGCAATTCGTCTTTTTTCCACGTTCCAATCCTTGCATTCCTGTTTCACATTGCCGGATCCACTACATGCTGATCCACCTCGGCAGCGTTCTACTGACCGTCAGCCATGGCCTTCGCCGTTGCGTTGATAATCGCCTCGGATGTGATCGTCGCTCCGGTCGTGGCATCCACATCTTTCACCGATTGCCTCGCGAGGATCTTTTTCGGCGTATCCGTAATCGATGAGTAAAACTGTTTTTCACGATGCTGAATCACTCGGACATCTTCGATACGTCCTGCTTTCATGACGACTTCCACTTTCACTTCCGCCTCGTATCCGATACTGCTGGAGGTATAGGTGCCATCTTTCACCAGTTTCGGATCCAGCGTATAAAAGCGGAGCGCGGCAAGACTCGATTCAGCCCTGGCTTTGTCACGTTTGCGATGCGGTTTGTCCGCTTCTTCCGGCTTAATTGCGGCAATGGCTCGGCGGTAATAGTCTTCCGCCTCCTGGAGTTGTCCGGCAACGCGGCAGGCATCACCTGCATAAAGAAAACAGACGCACGCTTCACCGGACTTACTGAAGCGTTCAGCCATGTCGAGCGCGTCTTTCGTTTCGCCCATATCGCCGAGTAATTTGATGGCACCGTATGGCTTGCTTTTCATCGATTTCAGCGTCGCCAGTGCCATTGGCTTGCTGCCGAGTTGCCAGTAACAGTTGGCGAGATGCAGTCCCGCCTGTGGTCGACTGCCCGGAGATTGATCGATTCCCGCCTGCTGATACCAATAGGCCGCACGGGCGTAATCCTGATGAAGATTGTGATACATTGAGGCAAGTGCCAGCCTCACGCGTTGTTGCAGTTCCTTATCCTGTGTGGTCGACATGATGTGGTGCATCAGGCGAACTCCTTCACGCCACTTACCCGGATTGGGGTTAATGCGGTCCCAGATGTACTGCCCCGCGTTTTTCGAGTTGTCCCAGCCCTCGCCGGGCTTTTCCGGCCATGAAAGATCGAGTGTTTTCGGATAGTCGAGGGGCGTCGTTTCGTACCAGTCCGGCGGCGTTTTTCCGATCCGGTCAATCTCCGCAAGGATCTCTTTCTGTGTCCGGGTCCGCCGTGCGGAGATTCCTGAGTTGGTTTCCTGTCCAGCCGCAGCCTTCGAAAGATCAATTTCCACTCCATTGATGACCAATGATTTGATCTGCGACGCAGGATACCTGCGAGTCACTGTACGTGAGCCGATCTTCGCCTCGATGTTCACTGTTGTGGCATCGTACGCAATCACCTTCCCGGTGACGCGACTTCCTGTCTTCAGCACGGCGACATCTTCGGCGGTCGCCGAACCAGCAAGAACTGCGATGCAGAAGAGAATCACGCTCAGTGGGTCAGCTCGAAGGCACGTCATTCGTATCATTCGTAAAGCTCGCAGGTCCAGAGTTTGAAAGGTCAGCCTGAGTCTACCAGCCGCGTATTGGTTTCACCACCAAATCAAGGCGGGTCAATCGAAGTCCACAGGATCCGTGGCATCATCCCGAGACCTTGCTGCCATCCTCCGGCGCAGACAAAAGTTGAATTCGCAAGGATCACGCTATGTTGTGAAGGATCCCTAAACCAGAATCCTGTGCAGCACTTCTCCGGCGACATCGGTGAGTCGGTACCGACGACCGTTATGGAAGTACGTCAGCTGCTTGTGGTCAATACCCAGCAGATGCAGCATCGTTGCATGCAGGTCATGGACCGAGACGCGATCTGTGACGGCGCGGAAGCCGATTTCATCGAGTTCGCCGTAACTGGTTCCTTTGCGAATTCCCGCGCCCGTCATGAACATGCCAAACCCGTTTGGATTGTGATCGCGTCCGCCGTTGCCCTGCGAAACAGGCATGCGGCCAAACTCTCCGCCCCAGATGACGAGCGTGCTGTCGATCAGGCCGCTCTGCTTCAGGTCGGTCAGCAACGCATCGATCGGTTTGTCCGTGGCACGACAATGCCCTTTGTGATTGCCGTTCAGATCGCTGTGGGCGTCCCATTCGCCGTCGCTGTAAACCTGTACGAATCGCACGCCGCGTTCGACCAGTCGGCGAGCCATCAGACACTTGGAACCAAACGAACGTGTTTCCTTCTGATCGACGCCGTACATCGCGCGCGTGGCGGCGGTTTCTGAGCTGAAGTCCACCAGTTCCGTCGCCTCCATCTGCATGCGATACGCCAGTTCGAAGCTTTCAATTCGCCCCAGCAATTCCGCTTCGCCCGGTCGTTCTTCCATGTGCCGAGCGTTGAGCTTCGCCAGCAGGTCGAGCTGCCTGCGCTGGTCATCGCGCGTCACATCGCCCGGTCGATTGAGATTAATGACGGGCGTGCCTTCCGGACGAAACAGCGTTCCCTGAAATGTCGTGGGAAGGAATCCGGAACTCCAGTTCAGATTTCCGCCTTTGACGCCCTGATTGTTGCCCAGCACGACAAAACCCGGCAGGCTGTCGTTTTCTGAACCCAGTCCGTAAGTGACCCAGGCACCGGCGCTGGGGAATCCTGGACGCGGAATCCCCGTGTTGATCTGGTACAGCGCAGGGACATGGTCATTGGATTCGCTGTAA
Organism: Planctomycetota bacterium; assembly: GCA_031416875.1. GTDB lineage: Bacteria > Planctomycetota > Planctomycetia > Planctomycetales > Planctomycetaceae > SXXK01. Next base: position 7,521 of record JANOUN010000995.1, read on the forward strand.
AAGGATTTTACGAAAGCGAAATCGTCCACGTGCTTTGCGACATTCTGATAATGCTCACACATCCATGCTCCGGACTCACCGTACTGTTTGAACGAAAACGGCGACTTCATCAACGGCCCGGGGTTGCCATTGAAGACATCAATCTCAATCTTCTGACCATCGCGTTTGGTCAGCTCCGGTTTCGGATCGAACATATCCACGGCACTCGGCGCGCCTTCCATGAACAGCCAGATGACGGATTTCGCCTTCGCCGGGAAATGCCCGTCCCGCGGAGCCAGCGGATTGCCTGATCCCGGCGACACATCACTTGCGAGCAGCTTGTTTTTGCCGAGCAGGTCTCCCAGCGCGAGCATTCCGAAGCCTGCGCCCGCTCTCGCCAGAAAGTCACGGCGGTTTGTGCTGGACTGAAAACGTCCGCAGTGTTGCCGAAGTGGGTTCATATAGTTGTCCTTTCAGTTCCAAATGCGGCAGAGTCGTGCGACAGGCTTCCAGCAGATCTGCAATGCAGACGCTCTGAAAACGGTCTCCAGGACCGTGAGCCGCAAGGCGCTAGCCGCGGGTAATTCGCCTGCAAAAACCGGCGGCTAGCGGGTTGTTGTTTTAATCAGCCGTTGGGCGCTAGCCCCGGTTAAATGACGGAAATCACGATGAAAACAACCGAGGCTAGCGCCTTTCGGCTCATGAGTAGCACTCAATCAACAGCCCGCTAGCCGCGGGTAATTCGCCTGCAAAAACCGGCGGCTAGCGCCTTGCCGCTCACAAAAACCACGGTAATCAGACAGACTCCTAATCGACGTAAATAAATTCATTGAACGAAAACAGCATCTGACAGAAATCCGTCAGCGCCAGTGTCTTCGCGGTATCTTCCGAAAGCTGTCCATCCCGCTGCCGTCGAGCTGCCGTTTGTTCAATCAGAAATGCTTGCGCATCGGTCAGTTCCGCTGCCGCGGGCTGACGGGCCAGACTCAGCTGAAGCGCCAGCCGAATCTGAGCATCGGCCTCGTTTCCCGCTTCCGTTTTGAGACGCCGTGAAAACTCCTCTGAACGCAAACGCACAAACGGGTCATTCAGGAGCGCCAGTGCCTGCGGCGCGACGGTTGTGTTGGTCCGGCGACCGCAGCTGACCTGTGCATCAGGCGCGTCAAACGCCATCATCAGCGGATACTGCACGACTCGTTTATGGAACATATAAACCGATCGTCTTCTCGACGCCGGCGCATCCTGCACATCACCTGGATATGGATCTTTGACGTTGCGGGCCTGCATCGCTTCGCGCGGGATCGGCGGCTTAAAACTTGGCCCGAACATTTTTGGATTCAGTGAACCAGCCACGGCCAGCATTGAATCCCGGAATGCTTCCGATTCCAGCCGCTGCGGATCAACTCACCGGTCAGCCATTCCAGCAGTGCAGGATGTGTCGGCGCTTCGCCGCGCGTGCCAAAATCGCTGACTGTGTGAACAATTCCGTCACCGAAGTGATGTTGCCACACACGATTGACCATGACGCGGGCCAGCAGGACTCCGGCTCCGTGATCTGTGTCGGTAATCCAGTCGGCGATCGCATGTCGCTGCTGCGTGCTGTCGTCGCGGAGTTTCGTTTCGCGAGCCGCATTCCAGTAATCATCGGCCGTTTTGTCCCGCATCATGACAGTCAGGAAACCCAGGCTCAGACGTTCATTGCGGGCCATAAAATCGCCGCGTTCAAAGAGCCACGTTTCACGCGGGTCCGCGGCAAAGTCGGCAAATGCAAACGCCGTCGGAAGACTCGGTGGCTTTCGATCGGCGATCATCCTTACCGCGGAGTCAAGCTCCTTCCACTGCGACTGCTCATCCGATGACAGAGCGGCGACGTACTCACTCGGTTCGATTCTGAGTTCTTTCTTAAACTTGTCGGACAGTTTCTTCGCTTCCGGATCATCCGGTTTGTCGAGCAGCAGTGTCGTTTCGTCGTCGGAGATCGACAGCTTCGAAACTTTCTCAGTCAGCACCTGGCGTGCAACGGGTTTGCGAGCCGCCTTCAGCCAATCGTCACGTTTCTTTTCGGCCTCGTTGAACTCCTTGTGCCATGCGTCGATCGCGTCACGACTGGCCTTCACAGCCGCCGGACCCGCCAGCGGCACGTCCATGCGGTCGCCCCCGTTGAATGCACACATCATCCGGTAATAATCGCGAGTCGGAAGCGGATCGTACTTGTGGTCATGACACCGGGCGCAGGCCAGTGTCAGTCCCAGAAAGGCCTGAGCGGTCGTGGACACCATGTCGTCGACTTCATTCGCACGATTCCGCAGTTTTTCTTCTTCCATCGGGACGTTCAGTACGGTGCTGTTGCCCGCCACAATGAATCCCGTGGCGGCGATCGCCAACGGATTATCCGGAGCAATTTCATCCCCCGCCAGTTGCCAGCGGACAAACGTGTTGTACGGCAGATCATCATTCAGCGAACGAATCACGAAATCGCGGAACTGGTACGCATTGGGTCGATCCGCATCGCCTTCCTGGCCATTGCTGTCCGCGTACCGGGCCACATCCAGCCAGTGGCGTGCCCATCGTTCGCCATAATGCGGCGATGCCAGCAGTTGATCAACCAGCGTGGCAAAGGCAGAAGGTTGAAGGAGGAGGGCGGAAGGATCGATTTCGATCCCCAGCAGTTCTTCTTTCAGCATTCCTCCTTCATCCTTAAGAATCGGCGGCAGCCCGATCACATCAAAATAGACGCGCCGAATCAGTGTTCGGGCGTCGGCCGTTGCCGCAGGCTGAAGCCCTTTCACTTCCTGCGCATATCGAATGAACTGATCGATCGGAGTGCGAACCCAATCCTTGTCCATGACGTCTGGCGGGGACATGTTTTGCAATGGGCAGAACGACCAATGGTCTCGATCCTCGTCAGTGACCATCATCTCCATCCGACCGGGCTTCTCCGATGTCGAATCCGCATCCGGCCAATTCGCGCCCGCATTGATCCAGTGCTTGAGGAGATCAATCTGTGCCGCCGTCAATGGTTCGCCTTCATCTTCAGGCGGCATGCGTTCGTTGTTATCGGTTGAGGTCACCAGTTGCACGAGGCGGCTTTCAGTAGAGCGCCCCGGCACGATCGCCGGTATTTCCGAGTCACCTCCCTTGAAAGTCGCTTGCTTATCATCCAGTCGCAACCCGCCCTTTTGCTTTTCGGGTCCGTGGCACTTCACGCATTTTGCGACCAGGAGAGGCTGAATGCTCTTGTGGTATTCAGACTCGGGCGCTGCCGTTTTCATTTCTGCATCGCTTGTCGCGGCGACAGATGAAACAGGAGTCGTGACGGGTGTCTGTCCCGCAGCATAATTCTGTTGAACTTCGCCTTCGCTCAAAGCCCGATCGTAGACCGCCACGAAATGGAACTGCCCCAGCCACGGACGGTCTCGGGTGACTTCGTTGGCAAGTGACAACCGATGGCCCATGTCCCAATTACTGAAGTCGCCCCCAACCTTCCTGCTGACAACCTGCTTGCCGTTGATGAAGATGATCGCCGTGCCTGAGGAATCACGAGCATAGACAACATGCGTCAGTTCAGGTTCGAGGGATTTCGCGGGACCAGCAGTGGACGGGTTACCATTTTCGTCAGTGCCGGTGCTTCTCAATCGCACGTCATAGAAATCCTGATCCTGTCCGAGCGTAAAATTGCGGGAACTCGGATTGGACGACAACGACACGATACGGGCCGGACCGCTTTGTTCCGTCGAGGCCGGAGTGATCCACGCTTCGATGGTCAACGCGTTTGATTTCCTGATCGCGTCCACAAATCTTTTCGCTGATTTTGGCGAAACGATGGAGGCCGACGAAACGATCGTCATTGTTTCCTCTGACCATCGCACGCTGTCAGGAGTTTCGATCAGCAAATCGACAGGGTCACTGCTGCCCGAGCGATCGTGAAT
>JANOUN010000996.1:0-5900 GCA_031416875.1 Planctomycetota bacterium
ATCCGATTCGTCAAACACCGTCTGCAGCAGCTCGCGCTGGGTCGATGTGTTCATCTCAGGATTCCGGAGGATACTGCTGGATGCACCTGAAATGACCGCAAGTGGTGTCCGCAGATCATGGGAAACCGACGACAACAGAGTGTTCCGCAGTTGTTCTGTTTCCACTTCGACACGTGCGGTCTGAGATTCCAGCATGAGCCGGTCACGTTCCAGTGCCATCGCAATCTGGGTCGAATAGTTTTCCAGAATCAATCGATACTCGGGCATCCGCAGCTGCGCGGCATCCTGATGTCGAATCGCCAGCACTCCCACCGGACCATTCGGTGAAAGCAGTGGCAAATAAAGTGACTGAGCGGATGGAAGCGTATCGGTGCCGCGTCCCGCAACCTGAGCATGATCGTAAACCCACTGAGCAGCTCCGATTTCTGAATGACTGGAAGCGAACTGGGCGTGCTGTGCCAGGACCGGCTGCAGGTTTCCCTCCAGAGGCAGGAGGATCATGGCATCGCCGCCCAGAACTTCCTTAATGGCTCGTTCCGACTCAGCGGCAATAAAGTCCTGGCCATTGATCCCCGACAATTTGCGCCCCAGACGATAAAGGGCCTCAGTTCTTCGTTCGTTGCGACGTGACAGTTCTGCCTGGCGACGGACGCGGGCGGCCAGAGTCGAAACACTCAAGCCCACAATCAGCATCACGGCAAATGTGATGAGATACTGAGCGTCATGGACAGCGATTGTGTGGTAGGGTGGAACGAAAAGAACATCGAACAGCACAACGGCAAGAATCGAAGCCACAACAGCCGGGTTCCGTCCGCAGCGGAAGGCTACGATGACGACTCCCAGCAGATAGGTCATCACCAGATTGGCTTCACTCAGACCGAAATGATTCCACAGCGTACCCAGCCCCGTGGAGATTGCAGTCACCGCCAGCGTCGTCCACCAGGGTTGCCAGCGGAAAACCGGCTTCGCGAGAATGCTGCTGGCCGGGAGTGGTGCGGACACTCCCCGGATCACATAGACGTCAATATCACCGCTGTCGCTGATCAGTCGATCCACGACTGAGGGTCGGCGGAATAACCAGCGGGCCGCCGCAGGTTCTGACTTGCCAATGACGATCTTTGTCACGTTCCGCTGTTGCGCATATGCAATTGTGTCGGCAACGACATCGTCGCCGGTTAACGCCGCAGTTTCAGCTCCCAGACGCTCAGCCAGCTGCAGATTGGCAAAGAGACGGGCTCGTGCCTCGCTGGGCAATCCACCAGTCTCAGGTGTATCGATGTTGATTGCGACCCAGTCTGCATCCAGCGAATCTGCCAGGCGCTTCGCGGCTCGAATCACCTTCGCAGACGTCGGGCTGGGGCCGACGCAGACAAGCAAACGCTCCCGAGTTGCCCAGACATTCCGAGTCGCTTTGCCGAGTCTCGCGGTTTCCACATCTGCATGCACGCGCGTGGCCGCGCGCCGCAGTGCCAGTTCGCGAAGTGCGGTCAGGTTATCCTTGCGAAAAAAGCTTTGCAGCGCTTTGGCGGCCTGCTCGGGAATGTACACCTTTCCTTCCTGCAGCCGCTCCAGCAAATCTTCCGTTGAGATATCAATCAACGCCAGTTCATCGGCGCGGTTAAACACTTCATCCGGTACCGTCTCCCGCACGACGACACCGCTGATCTGGGCAATCACGTCGTTCAACGATTCGACATGCTGCACATTGCACGTGGTATGGACATCGATTCCGGCGGCTTTTTCTCGCTGGCCATTCTGCAGCATCGCGAACGTCTTGCCGACTCCCGCTGCATACCCGAAGAAGACTTTCAGCCGTCCGCGTTTTCGATCAGTCGGCTGCAGTTCGCCTTCCGTCTTGACACGTGCCAGCATCTGCTCCGGAGTAGGACGATCTTGATCAGACATGGAGCACTCACCCCCTATTTTTTCCCACTGTCCAGACTCAGGTTGATCTCCAGGACATTCACGAGCGGCTCGAAGCCGAAACCCGCCAGCGAAGGCCGGTATGTCTTTTCATCGATCAGTTTGATCACCTTGTCCAGCGACAGATCTCTTGCACTTGCAATGCGTGACGCCTGCAGTCTGGCAGATTCCACGGAGATGTGAGGGTCCATTCCTGATCCCGATGCTGAAACCAGATCTGCTGAAACCAATTCTCCCTCCGCTGGCTGCAGGCGACTGATGATTTCTGCCGCCCTTTCTGCGATCAATGGGTTTGCTGGTGAGAGATTGCTGCCGCCCGTGGCGCTGTCCTTCAAATAGATTGTTCCAAACACTTGTGCATTCTCGGCAACCACCAGCGGCGTGCCTCCGGCCCGCGAGATGGAATCCACATCATTCCGCACGCCCTGCGGCAGTGAACCACCCTGCTGAGTGACGAATTGCAGAATGGCATCGACGGAACCTTTGCGGATCTGCCGCTGTCCAAGGTTGACACCACTCATCCTGGTTCGGGCAGAAAACGGTACGAACTCGGCATGCGCGTGTTCCATATCGCGGCCGCGAATGTTGAACCGAGTTTTCGCCAGGACCACGATGCTGCGTCCTTCTGCGGTTTCATCAGACAAAGAGGAAAGCTGTGCACGGTCGGCCAGGTCTTTTTCCTCGACGCCCGGGGCCGCGCGGAACTCGCGGGCTTGCCTGTTCCCGAGAGTGATCGTGCCGGTCTTGTCCAGCAACAGGACGTCCACATCACCCGCCGCTTCAACAGCACGCCCCGACATGGCCATCACGTTCGCTTGACTCAGCCGTGCCATTCCGGCAATGCCGATGGCTGACAGGAGAGCGCCAATCGTAGTGGGAATCAGACAAACCAGCAGCGCGATCAGGGTCGGGACATCGATTGTCACATTGAAGTACCGGGCAATCGGATAGAGTGATGCGCAGACCATCAGAAACACCAGCGTGAAACCGGCCAGGACGATCGTCAGTGCAATCTCGTTGGGTGTCTTTTTGCGTTCGGCTCCTTCAACCATGGCAATCATGCGGTCCAGAAAACTCTCGCCGGGTTTCGCAGTCACGCGGATCACCAGATAATCCGAGAGCACTCAAGTGCCGCCGGTCACTGCCGATCGATCGCCGCCGCTTTCACGAATGACAGGGGCACTCTCGCCCGTGATTGCGGATTCATCGACCGACGCGATGCCTTCGATCACATCACCGTCCGTTGGAATTGGCTCTCCGGCGCTCACCAGGATTTCGTCACCCTGACGCAGCAGAGAAGCCAGCACGTCTTCCGTGGTTCGCTGCTTCCGATCAATCAGGCGATGCGCGGAAACATCCTTTCTGGCGGTACGCAGACTGGCGGCCTGAGCCCGGCCGCGAGCCTCGGCAACGGCTTCGGCAAAGTTTCCAAACCAGACTGTCAGCCAGAGCCAGACAGAAATGGCAAGGAAATACGACATATCGGAAGCGCCAGTGGAGCAATAATCGGGATGAAACGGCCGAACAGCATCACCAGTCCCGTTGCGATGTTCCACGGGATGGTATTGTCACCCAGTCCTTCAAAGCCTGAACCGTTGTTGGCAGCGGCAGAGCTGAACTCATACAGAATCTCACTGAACCCGTGACTGCCCGGATCCTGAGTTGTGGCCGTTCCCCAGGCGGTTGAAGCGAACAGCGCCGTGCCGCCCAGAATGAGTGCCGGATGAACCAGCAGCGCAATCAGGACGAGCTTCATTTCTTTCGCTTCAATTTTACGAGTCAGGTATTCGGGAGTTCGTCCGACCATCATCCCGGCAAGAAACACTCCTGTGATCGCGAACAGAAACATATTGATCAGACCGACTCCCACACCTCCAAAGATGACGTTGAGCCACATGGCAGACATCGGGATCAATCCTGTCAGCGGATTCAGGCTGTCGTGCATCGCATTGACGCTGCCGTTGCTGGTTGAGGTCGTTGAAATAGCCCAGGTGGCGGCAGCTGCTGACCCAAAACGCAGTTCTTTACCCTCCAGGCTCATGGATTTGGTGACCGGCAACTTTGCCAGTGAACTGGTCGGTGCAGACTCCAGCACACATCCGATTCCAACAAAACTCACAAAGAGCACCAGCATGACGCAAAAAATGACGGCGGAGTGTTTCATCCGTCCTGTGATGCGGCCAAACATCCAGATCGTCGCCATGGAGAGCTGCAGAATTGCCATGGTCTCAAGCACGTTCGACCAGAATGTCGGGTTCTCGAAGGGATGAGTGCTGTTCGGCCCAAAATAGCCGCCTCCATTTGTGCCGACTTGTTTAATGGCGACAAAGGCTGCGACCGGTCCGCGAGCGATCGTCTGCGTTGCTCCCTCAAGTGTTGTTGCGATTGCAGCGCCATCGAGCGTCATTGGCGTGCCGCACAGGACGAGCAGGCAGGCAATCACGACAGAAGCTGGCAGCGGTGTTGAAGGCGAGGCTTGGTTCGAGTGCTGTCTTTCCATCAGGATTCAGCGGATGCCATTGCTGAGTTGTCAGAATGGCATAAACCACAACAAACATCAGCACATTGAATGTCAACAGCGAACGGCAATACTGCTTCCAGCTCTGTGCCTTTCCTGCACTTTTTCCCAGGACAGCAATACAGGTCGTTTCAAAGAAGCGACGTATCGGCCCGCAGAATGTGGGATTCATCGCATACGACATATATCGCCCCAGCGGCCAGGAAAGACCGACTGTCACAATGACCACCAGCGCTGGCAACAGATATTCAGACATGGCGATTTCACCTTTCTCAACAACGTAGAAACGGCATCCCGCCGCTCAGAACTTCTCTGGATAGATAATGACATATCCGAGGTATCCGAAAGCAAACACGGTCGTCAGTAGAACCACCACATTGATGATCAATGTCATGACAATGCCCTTTCAGATCTTGTCGCAAAACTGGACGAACGCAAAGAACAGCCCAAACACGCCCAATCCTGTAAACAGCATCATCCACAACATCGAAACACTCCTCGAAACAGGACTCAATTCATCACGTCGATGCCGCATGCAATGTTAGCAGTTGTCGTATCAAAGGAGTGTCAAAAGTTGATTCAATCGCATCAGGATTTTGTCAAGGTCAGGGGCCCTTGAATTGAGACAACCATGCCAAAGGAAATGCAATTTGGCTGGTTCCGACATGAGTCCGGCGAGCGGAGCGGCGTGAGCCCTCCGGTACCTCGTTTTTGTACCGGCAAGCTGACGCATGCCGCTCGCCAATTCTCTCACTTATGACCGCGTGAAGTATGTTTTCTGTTGGCAGTGTTCCCGACATTGCAAATGCAGCGCAGGCTCCAGGGTTCGACAAAATGCGCAGTGGGCGGGATTGCCGGACTGTGTTTCGTCCGTTAGTGTTCCACCCCCGGTGTTTTTCAATGCGTGATTTTGGGGTAGGCCGGACCAAGTGGAACGCCGTTCCGGCAGGTGTCAGGCAATTGCCGGAACGGCGCTTCGCTTGGTCCGGCCTACAGATTCAACCCCAATTCGTCGTCTTGACAATGCACCATGGGCTTTTGAATTTGAAGATGTGACATGGACTCAGGTGACAAGGCGAACAAGATGACAGAACGAATCACGATCATTGGTTCCGGCCCGGCAGGATGGACGGCAGCAATTTATGCGGCTCGAGCGGAGCTGAAGCCTGTCGTCTACGAAGGCGCATTCAATGAAGAAAACCGTCAGAAGGGGACGTTGCCTCTGGGACAATTGTCGCTCACCACTGAAGTTGAAAATTTCCCTGGCTTTCCATTCGGCGACATGACGGGTTACCTGGACACGTCAATTGAAGAGTCGAAACGCAAGTACATGGCTCCGCATGGAAAGCACGGCGTCAGTGGCCCGGAACTCATGGAACTCATGCGTCAGCAGGCGATGAATTTCGGGACACGCATTGTCACGGACGACATCGTCGATATCGACATGTCAAAGCGTCCG
>JANOUN010000997.1:0-1531 GCA_031416875.1 Planctomycetota bacterium
TGTTCCGCGAGTTTCCGTAATGGTGTTGCCGATGAGGCGAATGTCTTTGGTCTCACCGGTCACTTCAATTCCGGCACCATCGTCATCGCCGCTGTTTTCGATGACATTGTTTTCGATCACGTTGCGATTCGCCCAAAAGTCGAGACCTCGATTTTCGTCGCGAAACAGGATGCCGAACTTTCCGCTGTTGCGAACCTGGTTATTCCGCATCACGTTGTCGGTGTCGTTGTGGCCGATGGAAACGCCATACAGTTTGTTGCCATCAATGATATTATTTTCTGCGAGCCCGTATTTGACGCCCCAGCACCAGAAAATGCCCTGACTGTTGCGTTCCAGCGTATTGTCGCGAATGATCGGGCGCTGCGAACCCGAGCCAGGGTGAACTCCGAGGTCCGTGTTGTCGTGGCTGTGACATTTCTCCACGACCACATCGTGACAGATCTGGAAGCTGATTCCATCGCCGTTGTAATTGCGAGCCGTCACACCGCGGAAGGTGTATCGATTGCAGTCCTGCAGAAAGATACAGCCGCCATAGTTGCCATTGAAGTTTTCACAGTTCTCGCGATTGCCGTCGAGCGTGATGTTTTCAATGATCACATCGACCGTGTGTTCGCTGGTCAGCAGCGGGAACAACGAGGCACAGGTCGGCTTACCTGACAGCCACAGATTCTCCCGCAGGCCATCGTTGAGTTTGAAGCGATTGCCGTTGCGTGCCACCAGCGTTCTCTTGATGACCGTGGCTCCGTTGTTGTCCGTGTTGGTTGCCTGAAAGACGATGCCATCGCCCACCTGAAAGGCACTGCCATCCTTCAGAGTCACTTCCTGATCGTACCAGTCGGAATCCAGCGTCAGCTCTGTTCTGGCGGACGGCAAGCGTGTAATGACCGAATCCGTCCCGCTGCCAAGCAGGCGGACTCGCGAAGGCATCCAGACGGCGTTCCGAAACGTATAGGTTCCCGGCAGCACTTTCACTGTGCCGCCACCAAGACGTGCCACATAATCCAGCGCGGCCTGAATGACTTTGTCACTCTGCCCGATCATGTCGCCCGATTTTTCGCCGACGCTGATTGTCAGCCGTTCGTCCCAGTTCGGTTCGAATCGTTCGTCGCCATCAGTGGCTCGTGGATTCGTCACCGGCGGCGGATCACCGGCAAGGGCTGAGCGAGACGCAGAGGCCGCAGTCATCGCGGCGGCCGAACCCGCGAGTGTTGACAAAAATCGCCGACGACCAACTGCAGAAATCGGGTGAGTCATGTTTGAGGGTTCCTGATGATTGCTGAATTAACCCCTAACAAAACGGCTCTTCGTAGCTGGATTCGCAAGAATTCAGCCCCATTTCTGAATTCTTGCGAATCCAGCTACCTGTTTTGTTGCTCCGCACTATTGGTTCCTGACCCCGTTTTAAGGCGTCCGTCACCCCACATTTTGAAAGTGTTTTCCATGAAACGTACTTTGATTCCTGCATCCTTGCTTTTCACTCTCGTGGCCACAGCCTGGGCTGAGGATGATCCGAAATTCGTGAATCTGTTTA
>JANOUN010000998.1:0-2903 GCA_031416875.1 Planctomycetota bacterium
GCAGTGTACTGATCCGTGAAATCCGTGACATCCGTGGTAAAAAAGACTCCTCAATACTTCACGCGGGTCTGAATTGAGATGTTCTGTTGTCGCCGGATGCGTCAGAATTCAGCCATGATTAATCAACCACGACGCCCGTGACGTCCGGGGGAGCCGGGTATTGTGGATTCATGTCTTTGAGCGTGTCCACGATCACGCTGGTTACGACGAGATCGCGATACCAGTTCTGGTCGCTCGGCACGATGTACCATGGGGATTCTTTGCTGGAACACTTTTCCAGCATGTCTTCAAACGCCTGCTCATAACCATCCCATAGTTTTCGCTTTTCGAGATCCGCCGGATCAAACTTCCAGCGTTTGGACGGATCATTGATGCGTTCCTGAAACCGCCGTTTCTGTTCATTTTTTGAGATGTGCAGGAAGAACTTGATGATCCGAGTCCCGGAAGCGGTCAGCATCTTTTCGAAATCATTGATCATTTCGTACCTTGGTCGCCAAACCGATTCCGGCACAAGATTGTGCACGCGGACGACCAGCACGTCTTCGTAATGCGAACGATTGAAGATGCCGATCATGCCATGCGCCGGCATGGCTTTATGAACCCGCCACAGAAAATCGTGCGCCAGTTCGTCTTCCGACGGACGTTTAAAGGAGGTCACCACCACTCCCTGTGGATTCGCGCCTGCAAACACAGAACGCACCGTGCCGTCCTTTCCGGCAGCATCCATGGCCTGAAAGACGATCAGCAGTTTCTGTTTGCTTTCGGCAAAAAGCTGAGCCTGGAGCGTGATGAGTTCGCTCCGCAGTGACAGGAACAGCTCCTCACTGGCAGCGCGGTCTTCATAAATCTCCTTCCCGTCAGTCTCTGTCCGACTCAGGTGCACTTTGTCGTTCTTCTGCACGCGATGCATGTTGAAGTCTGGCATGATGTTGAGGAGCTGCTTTCTGCTAAAAATGTGAATTTCGGAGAGGCATCGCGGTCAACGGATGTCGTTCTCGTTTGCTTCATCCTTCTGAATCAGCCGGTTGATATCCGGAATTGTGGCATTGCCGCGAGGCCAACTGAGAACGAATCGTGTGCCCTGACCCGGGCCGCCTTCGACACGGACTCGACCACCGTGTTCACGCAGGATCTTACGGCTGACCGGCAGGCCGATCCCGGTTCCCCGCGAACCTTTGGAAGATTCAAACACATTAAAGATGGCGGCTCGCTGATCTTCGGGAATCCCCGGACCATTGTCGCTTACGGCCACCAGCAGCATATCGGCCGCTCTGTCATAGCCGGTCTGCACGACCACCGCACCGTGTTCAATGCCTTCGACAGCATCGATCGCGTTTGAAACGATATTCAAGACAGCGCGGTGAATTCCTTCTTCGTCGAACATGGCCATCGACACGTCATCGCCGCGACGAAACTCCAGCTTCACACCGCATTCCTGGGCGCGGGCGGCGGCAAGCTCGATCACTTCGCTGACGACCGTATTGACGTCGGCCAGCTTCAATGAGGGCACTCGATCTTTGCTGTAATTGAGCATGTCCATCACGAGGTCGTAAATTCGCGTCTGATTACGTTCCACAATTCCCCAGCCCTGGCGAATCAACTCATCCTTGTGCTCATCAAGGCCCATGCGAATCAGATAACTGCCGCCGCGAACGCCCTGCAGAATGTTCTTGATATGATGACTGAGCACGGTAATCGTCTGGCCCATCGCCGCGAACCGTTCGGCCTTGAGCATCGCGTCCTGAAACTGCCGCGATTCAATTGCCAGGGCCGCCTGGCGTGCCACGGTGACGATGGTCCGCAGGTGTTCGTCGGTCAAACGCGAATGGACGCCGGTGCTCATCGCCTGATCCATCGGCGTCGTCGTATCCAGATAGAGCACGCCCAGTAAATCGGAGCGGCCTCGCATCGGCGCGCAGATGGCTTCGCGGATTCCGGATGTGACGATACTCTTGCCGGAATAAAACCGATCGTCCTGACCTGCGTCGGACGTACGCACGGCCATCCCATGCCGCAGGACATAATCCGTGATGGAACGCGACACCGGCATCTGCGCCGATGCGGATTGAGTCCCGCCACGTCGGGCAAATGCGATGGCCGTCAGGTCAACACCCACCGGATCCTTGAGTAACACACAGCCGCGATCAGCGTCAATGGCCTGCATTGCTAAATTCAGAATGCGCTGCAGGACATCGTCCAGCGAACGAATGGGTGTCACAAGTTCTTCGGCGACATGATAGAGCAACTCCAGCCCATGACTGCGATTGACCTCGGCAACCGTGGCCGGTGATTCGTCAACTTCGACGCTCTGAACGATGGCAGATGCATGCACCGATCGCGAATCGTCAATAAACTGAATCTGATCAACGGACGCGACCGGCGGCTGATCCTGTTCGGCAATTTGAAACAACAGCACGCTGGACCCAAACTGCAGGTTGTCGCCATTGCAGAGGACTCGTTCTGTCAGGACATGGCCATTGACCCGCGTGCCATTCGCGCTGCTGAGATCTCGCAGCACAAAATCTTTACCGCTGTGAAAAACTCTGGCGTGCTGGCGGGAGACTTCGCTGTCGTCCAGTCGCAGACTGCAACCCACGCTGCGACCGATCACGACGTCCTGGTCAGACGCGATCTCGTAACGAGTGCCACGATTGGGCCCGTTGATCACCAGCAGTGAAGCTCGAAACACGGCAGGACACTCAGGAACAGGGAAATGTGCAGCAGGCTGTCATTTCACTGCATCGGCGTGCAACACTCAAGCTACGCTGCCAGACAAGCGGGTGTTCTGTCAGCCCTGAGAACTGAAAACGAGTCAGCAACCAACAGTCAAATTGCCCCTAGTGCTCTGTCAAGACAAGAAATTGGGGTTGAGTCTGTAGGCCGGACCAAGCGCAGCGCAGTTC
>JANOUN010000999.1:0-4581 GCA_031416875.1 Planctomycetota bacterium
TCGACTTCAAGCAATTTCGTCAGATTTTCGCGGGGCTACGGTGCTTCAGCGCCGGGGAGTGGTTTTCAACCAGTCCCCGGATTTTCCATTCGCGTTCGTTGAGGAATACACAGTTCGGAATGGTTGTACCGGCCTATTGACCACTCAAAGACTGATCTCGCAACCCGCTATCAAATTCGGTGTCCCGAGTGGACTCAAGGCCTCCGGAAAGTACTGACCCATCGACCAATGCTGACGACCGAGCGAGATCAACCTGAGCGGCGACGTACGCAATATTGGAATCGAAGTAAGTCCGACGCACGATCAGCACCTGCAGGAAGTCAAACTCACCTGCCTCGTACGCCGATTCGGCAAGTGTGAGGGTTTCCTGAGCGCGAGGAAGAATCTCCTGCTCGTATTGGAGCACCGTCGCTGCTGACATTTCGAAGTCACGACGGGCTCCTGCAAGTCGTGATTGAATCGCATTTTCCGTTCGACGCACGTCCTGCGACGCCCGACAGAATTCTGCGTGAGCGGCCGCAATGTTTCCTTGATTCCGGTTATGAATGGGAACTGGCAAGCCAATCTGAGTATTGATCATACTGGAGCCGGTCCCATTGTCCTGTCCGGCACCAAACATCAGTGAGAGGTTTGGAATGGCCTGTGACTGCTGACGATCCAGATTTGCTCGTGCCCTCGCAAATCTGGCTCGGGCACCCTGAAGTTCGGGACTGGACGAGAGAATCTGGGCTTGAATCGCTTCCCAGTCACGATCAGCAGTCGCTACTGACAGTTGCCCATCCAGAGTCCCCGGCTGCACATCTGGTATACCCGCGACGGCCATCAGTTGCTTCCAGGCACCTCGAAATGCAGCTTCTGCGTTGCGACGTTGTAATTGCACTTCTTTCAGTTGAATCTCAGCCTGCAGGACTTCCGGTTTCGTCCCTTCCTTCGCTCTCATGCGAGCTTCGGCAAAACTGACACCCTTCGCCGCAACGGTTTCAAATCCAATCGCCAGTTCTTTCCGTCGCTGAGCCGCAAGAGCCTCATAGAATCGCTGGCGCACATCCGTCACGACTCGAATTCGTTGTGTTTCCACTTCCCACAGTTGTGACTGAATCTCCTGATTCAATACAGACTGATTCTTCCTGAGTTTGTCTCCCATGACAATGTCTTGTTCAACGAACGCAATATGCTGATCGGTCCCAGCGTCAGCCAACTGTTGACCCTGATATCCAACGATTGGATTGGGCTTGCGACCGACCTGGTTGCGATAGCCATAGGCTTTCTGTGCTGATGCTGACGCCTGCAGAATCGCGGGATTTTGCTGTAACGCGGCTGCTTCCAACTGAGCAAGTGACCAGCCGAATGATTCGCTGGCGACTAGGATTTGGTCGGCTTGAATCGATCCTTCATTCGCAGCGACGGGCATGACTGCCAATGGTTCCTGGACTTCAAACCCAACCGGAAGGACGCTGTTGGTACTCAGTTGATTCAGGCGATCCGAATTCGAAGTATTCTGCGGAGACTCAATTCCGGAGTCATTCGAAGTTGAGCGGGACTCCGCATTTGAAGTGGCTGGCAATTCCTGGCTGGCGATCGAATCTGAGGCTATGACAGGTCGGTAGGTCTGCGTGACTCCGTGTCGCGACGTCGAACACCCGGAAGCAAACAACGCCACAGAGAGACACGCACTGGTCCAGGGGACGAAGGAGGTTTTCATAAGGTTTGTCCTGCAGTTTGAAAAAGGAATTCGTGTGTAATGCCGTTTCGGACATACATGAATTGCTAGACCTGCAGGCGCACCAGGGCTCTTTCTCTAGTCAACGCACAATTCAGTGCGTTGCGGATACCGAATGTCAGAATGTTCGAACCAGCTGTTGGCGAAATGGCGACTTCAACATTTCCAGCATGGTACGGAGTAGCCGACTTCAGTCGTTGGGGTGGTCGCACCACTTCAATGCCGACACTCACGCACCGAATGCAACGGCAGCTTTTCACCGGGACCGCAGGTGCGGATCCGTGATGATGCCCTAAAGTTGGACGGGGTTCAGCCGCGGGCGCGGCTTCATCTGAAGTCGTCGTGGAATCGATCTTGTGACAGTGTGGATGACTGCCATCGACGGGCGATTCCTTGTGATCACCGACGCCACAGCAGATCGCTGATTCGCAAGCCTGACATGCACACGGCAGCATGCTCTGGAGTGCTGTCATCAAGATGAGCAGCAAGCTTGTTGTATGGCGGTACTGAATCACGAGCGATACCCATCCGTGGAAAACTCAATGGAGAAATTGCGCCCTGCCATCTCCTCTCATTTCATCGGTCAAATCGAAAGGACCTGCACAATACGTCCCTGAAAAATTGCTCCGTCGTGACAGTGTCACTCAACACGCTCGTCAGAGCCGTCACAGAACGAAGATTTGGAATCTCGGAGCTGCGCATCTGACACAAGTGGAACCCCCAGGAACTCAAAATGCCGAGCGCGGGCTTCGCCCGCAACCCGGGGAAGAGCGTGAAAGAGTTTTTAACCACGGATTTCGCGGATTTCACAGATAAACACACTGCACCTCATCCGTACTATCCGCAGCATCCGTGGTTTAAAAACTGCGATTGGAAAGACGACTGCATCCGCTTTACGCAGCAAAAAACTTCTTCGTCCTGCGCAAACTCAGATCGTTAGTAGTACGAGATGCCATCCGATTGACACTGACTATTGTCGCTTTGATGTCTTTAGCCGGCGTCACTTCTACCCGTTCCAACAGCTTCACAGGCAGTGGTTGGGCTCCGCGGGCAGAGCTGAACCGAAGAATTCCTTGGCAATTCGTCGCGTCGATCAGTCGCACTGATTTGCGGTGTCACAATTCGAATTTCCCTGGCACAGAAAACGCATTATCCAGATCCCAGAGCCGCAGTTTGCGGGCATCTGAAACTCAAAACAAAAATTCATCAAGGAAGTAAGGAATCATGTCCACCTCAACCTCAAGAATTCTCGTGTGTACTCTTCTGTTGGCTGTCGCATCGAGGACTGCCTCGACTGCAGTCGCCGATCACGGGTGGCCTTCAAACCAAAGTTCCAGTTGTGGTCGCTCAGGCGGCTATTCGAGCAATTCAAATCTCGGTTACCGACCGTTGGCTTCATCCAATGGATACTCGAACAACTATGGGTATGGAGTTCGATCAACTCCGCAAAACTACAGCCACAACTCACAAGGAATTAACGGTCGTGCGGGATTTGGGAACGGAAACTACGACCAGTATCAGACCTATAGTCTACGACCAGGGAATAACTCATATGGATACCAGAATTCCGGTCGAAACGGCAACATGGTGTACGACAGCGGGCATGGCGACTACCATACGGTTCCAGGGAGCGTTTCACGGCCATACCAAGGAAATGTCCCGGGCGGTTCCCGGAACCAATACCAGAATGATTCACCGTGGTTTGGCGGGAACTCTGGTTGGTGATGTTGAGCAGCCTTGACGGTATCGAGATCAAATCAAGGCAGCCTCAGCTGATTGTGTGCATTCAACTATGGTGTTCCAGACGGGCGGTCCTCTGGAACACCAGAACTCGGCTATTCATTCTGTTCAACTTCCAAGAAGGAGGCTCTTCGACATGGCACGATTTCAAATTCTCTGTGGGCTGGTAGGTTGCAGTGTGCTGCTCACGGCCACTCCGGCAGATGCCCAGCACAATCACCGTGGTCACAATGATGTTGTTCACCATGGCAACCATCACGATGTCGTTCATCATCACGGCAGCCATTTCGGCAATAGCAATTGGAACTACGTCGTACCTGCCCACCACGGCGTTCATCAGCACTCCGGATCTTTCTACGTTCAGGGCGACGCTCACTACTACACGCCAACCCCGATCGTCCGCGTGGCTCCGAGATTGATTCAGTCAGCACAGTTGCATCCAGTTCAAGTTTCCCAACCGGTTCAGCTACAGTTCGGCGGTTTCGCACGTTGTGAAGATCTCGCAGGGCGGCTCGAAACCGAAGCCAATCGACTGTGCCTCGACATGTTCTATAACTACCAGCACAACCCTGGTTTCGCTGCGACCTACAAAGAAGCCTATTCACTTCTCGAATCATCAAGGTACGTGCATGCCAAACAGCATCAAGGCGATCGTGACGCGATCCGACATCATGTCGTTCAAATGGACGGATTGTTGCATCATGTGCAGGGTGAATTGCAACAGTGGTCCCGCAATCATGCACGTCAGGTGGGATCTGGTGAAATCATCGAAAAATCAAGTGCCGTCGAAGCGATCCTGCATCACCTTTGCTACGACGTCGGGATTGAGCCGCACGGTGACGATGAGCCCGCTCCAGCGCCGGGCCTCGGTGAAGAACAGGCACCTGCTCCGGGTGGCGTTATCGGTTCACCACCGCCTGCCTTCTGATGTGACAGCTTCGTCACAGCAATGTGGGTGTGGCTGGCATGCCGCAGGGTTAGGATGAGCGTCGCTGGCAGCGTAATCTTCCGTGTGAACAAACAGCTTCTCAAGATTCTCCTGAACGGGGCCACGCAGGTCGGCGGTTTCACTCCACGTTTTCAGCGAGTCCATCCGCGTACCAAAGTCGGCCGCCGATTCG
>JANOUN010001000.1:0-7427 GCA_031416875.1 Planctomycetota bacterium
CCCGTCACTTTGCCACGCGGAATGTAACCGACATGTGCTTTCCCCATGAAGGGCAGCAGGTGGTGTTCGCACATGCTGTTAAACGAGATGTCTCGAACCAGCACCATTTCGTCATACTGTTCTTCGAAGACCTTCTGCAGATGGCGTCCGGGTTCGACGTGCAATCCACCAAAAATTTCTGCGTACATGCGAGCCACGCGGGCGGGCGTTTCTTTCAAACCATCGCGATCGGGATTCTCTCCGACCGACAGCAGAATTTCCCGAATCGCTGCTTCAATTCGCGGCTGATCCACCACGCGAGCTTCCGGAGGTATTGCTCCGCCAGCAAGGATGTTGTTGATGTCGGTCATTGAGATCCCATAACGACGAACTGTTGTGTCCACAGTTGCAAACCGCGAAACCATTCATTCTATGGTTCTCATTCGTTCAGAACATCGTAAGACGGCATGAATCGCCGGAACGGGAAGATTTCGCAGGAACGGAAGTTCCATCAGCGATGCAGGCGCAACCGCGACATCGCAACCGTGGAAGGCGAACCAGCCGGGGTATCGTTGGAAAGAGTCGTCGTCTGGCGTTCAATCATTTCAGGCGGCATGAATCGATCCAGTCGCGGTCGAAAGACCACAAGCAGGAATAATGGCATATACCATTGAGCGTACGTCCCGATGTCGTCCGGATACCACATCTGCGCAGCCACCACCAACGCCGTTGAATTTGCCAGCAGATTTTCCAGATTTCGCGGTCGAGGCAATACGGTCATGGCCGTCAGCATGACAAAGAAAATAGCCGCCATGGGAATGCGGATAAACAGACGACTCACGGACTCCTGCGAAACGCTCAACGTGTCGTCGAGCAGCCGATACACCGTCCAGTTTGTACTCGTCACAACACGATTAAAGAACGAATCAGCATCTCCGGAAATCATCAACAGGCAGGTCGCCAACACTGCCACAACACCCAGTACGGACACTCCAAACCGAATGGCACCTCGGCGTCCATAGAACACGGCCCACAGCGGCAACAGGAAAACAGCGAAAAACAGCGTGCCACACGCCAATCCCAGCAGGACTCCGGCGACGGTTGGCTTTCGATAACTGGCAATTGCCCAAATCAGGCACGCGGCTGGCAGGACATGGCTGAGCTTGTGCACATTTGCAGCCGTACAAGGCAGCAACAGGTAAAGACAACTCATCGCCACACCCAACTGCAAACTGGCAAAGTGCTGGCGTCCGATGTACAGCAATCCAAGGATCACCACCAAATGCGCCACGACCACCAGAATTCTCGCGACCAGCAGTTCCGTGTCACGGGTCTGACCGGTGTTGACGGACACCGAATTTGGCAACGTTCCGGACAACTGAGCCATCGCCGCCCCTCCGGCTGCAAGCAGTGTTTCGGTCGGTGCCGGCACATCACCAATGACGTCTGTGCGGCTGACCTCCACTTCGCGCCGCTGCAATAGCGCACGACCATGTTCGATCGCTTTTACATTTGTCAGTGGGGCTGGCTTTAGAAAAACACCAAATGCCAGAATCGCGAACGCCGGAACGCACAGAAACGTAAGTCCCGCCAGATTCAGATTCTGATCCAGTCGCGGACGACGGGTCAGTGACTCATCGAAGAGTAACCGGATCACCAGCAACACCGCCAAAACCATGAGCGCCCATGTACTCCAAAGGTGAAGCGGATGCTTCCGGGAATCAATCATGCTCATTTCAGACTGTGCCCGTGATGCTGTGGGCGATCTACCAACCAACAATGCATCATCCCCCGCCGACGTTGAAGAAGATTCAACTGCAACTGTGGTCCTTGTCCCTGCAGCATTTGCCTGACGAGCGTCGGGAGTGGGGACTGCTGTCAGATCGACACTGGCGGTTGTTCGCCGTTCCTCAGCAACGTCGTCTGGTGAAGCATAACCAGACTGATTCTGTGGAACATCTACAGCAGACGACTGTTCAGTCGCATTCAACGCAGCCGCGACAGATTTATCCGGATCCGAAGAATACGCCGCATCGCGAAAATGGCTTGAAACCACGACGGCAGCGGCAATCAGCAGGGTTAGGATCAGATCCAGATTTCTGATTGTCAGCGCGCGTGAAAAACGAAAATACACTGCAATGACAAGCAGCGAAGCGTATGCCAGCCACGGAAGATCCGAGACGGGAGCTAAAGGGAATTGTGTGTCCATCGCTTAAAGCGTTCGAACCAACGTCACCATGAATTCAACAGGACGACTCATTGCCTGGTGATAGTGACAGCCGACCAAACAAAACGCGCAGCCACCATGTTGCGCGGACCCAGAAAACTTCCGTCCCCACGGAAGCTATGACAAACGGACTTGCACCAACAGTCGCACAACGCCCCTCAGGGGCTCACTCAACTTAGAATGCAAAATGCCCGATCGCCAACTCACATATTGGACGGGTTTGGCCGCAACTTGGCAACTGGTTGTTCATTCTTTTTGCGAATCTGGCGATGATTTTTAAAAGCCGCCAGCTAACTCTTGACAATCTATAACACTTGTGCAGATTCGGTCAGCGTTTCATGCTGCATTATGGATTTCCGCCGCCAGCACCACCGCCGCCAGCACCACCGCCGCCAGCACCACCGCCGCCGCGACCACCGCGTTTAGAGCCACGTCCGCCGCCGCTCAAAGCGTTCCCACCACTCATCCCGCCACCGTAACCGCCGCCGCCGCCAGAGCCGCCCATCATTCCGCCCATCATTCCGCCCATCATTCCGCCCATCATCCCGGAACCAGACGTGCCTCCGGAGTCACCGGCGTCACCATAAGGTCCTGTCGCAGCAGCGGCAGCGTCTTTCTTCAGGTGTTTATAGAGTTCCAGAATGTCCTGATAGAACTTCGTGTCAAGTTGCTGGCTGCGTGGATGGCCCCCGTTGGTGACGGAATCACCGACGTAGCGAGTTACGATCGCACCACTACTGTCCACCACAGTAATTCTGTCAGAAAGAGGCTTATGGCCTCGCATCGCGTCAATATAAGATTTTAACTCAGGGCTTTCGCCGCTGTTGAGTCGAATTGAGGGTGTAATTGCTGCGAGCAAATCCGGCGATTTGAATTCGACGCTCTGAGTCTCCAGAACAGATTTTGAGAGATCCACGACCTCAACGTCCGACTTACCACCGATGCGCGAACCGACACGCACTTCCAGATTCGCCATTGCAGGTGTTCCTGCTTTTTCATTTTCATAATACATGCCAACTTTTACCGACTGCGGATTATCGGCACGCTGTGTGTAGTATCGATACGATTGAGGTACAAACGCTGGAGCCGTTGGTTCACTCCAGTCGGAGAAAATTGTGGGCTGCGTATTGAGATCCGGCTGCTCAAGTTCATCCACGGGGTATTTGAAATTCGGATTTTTCATTTCCAGACGGACGCGATAAATGTAGGTGTTGCCACGGTCACAGGTGAAGTCCATAAACCGTACCAGCAGAACTCGGCCGGTAGACATGGTTCTATTAATGAGCTTTTTCAATTCTTCTTTGTTGTCATACTTTGATTTCTTTGCCGGATCCTTGCTGTCTTTCATTTCGTCGAACAGGTCATCCGTCAGACCGGAAGTATCATTGACGGCATTGTTCAAGTCCGCACCGTTCAACATGAACCGTGTGAAGCCACGCTTTCTTGTTTGATCCGGCAGCATCTTTTTGCGTTTCTCTGCTTCCTCAAGCAGCTTCGCGTTATACCGATCCATCAGTTGTTGCTCTTCTTCGTCCAGCTTGAAATCGTCCAGCTTCCTGTGAGAGGCATCAGCAGACGTCCACTTTCCAGCGGCCAGTCGAGGCAATGGCATCGTCAATTCACTGCGTGTCACACTCTGATTCACGACATCAAGGTCGAATGCAAGAGACTTTTCAAGGATTTCACCGATCTCTTCGGTTGAGATACTCTCCCATTCACCGGACCACCGTTCAGTTCCTGGCACTTCTTTCTTACGTTCAATCTGGAAACCCACAAAGTCGATTGCTCGAGCCACCTGAGGATCGGTCTGAGGCAGATGCAGTGATTGCGAGACTGAACGGATCTGCTCCAGAAGCGGGAAGATCATCCGCACAGATACGCCACTGTGGTATCGGACGTTCCGCTCTGCTGAGGTCGACATCATACCGCCGAGACCACTATAGCCTCCCTCTCCGTAGCCGCTGTCTCCATAACCACCAGCACCACCCATACCACCACTCATACCACCCATCATGCCAGCGCCGCCTGACATTCCACCCATCATACCCGCGCCGCCGCCGCCTGACATTCCGCCCATAATATTAACGCCGCCGCCGCCTGGAATTCCTCCTGAATCACCAAGGCCCCCCGAATATCCACCGCCGAGACCTGAGGCACCTCCAGCTGGCCCGCCGAGACCCGATGCTCCGGCAAGGCCGCCACCCAGCCCGGCCAGTCCACCGCCAGCAACACCAAAGAGTTTCTTGGCGTCTTCACCTACTTCGGGTTCTACTTTCTTTTCTGTCTTTTTGGGATCGGCCTCTTCGGTCTCTTCATCTTCCACATCCGGTTTCTCAGCCATCACGATCGCGATAGGACTCGCTTCCGGATCCGTCGGTGCAAGTACAATGACCTCTCCACGGCGTTCACGGGTGGGATGAATCGGTTCATTCCAGGAATTCCCCGTTGAAAATCTCGCCAAGTCTTCTGTTTCAGACTGCATCCGTTCGGCGAGTGCAAGCACATCCGGCGTATCGTCGAAGGCCGCTCTCTTGTCTTCGGTGAATGCACTCGACAGCCATGCGGACCGAGTCTGCTCAGCCACTGCCTTGAGATCCTCCGGCTGCTTCGTGGATGGTGACCAGCTTGCGGTCGCCAGTCCCGTCAATCCCAGCAGGACAATCAGTGCCGCGCCGATTTTCTCTCCGTGGTTCAGCAGCAACGCCTTGAAATCAAAGCCTTTTAATTTCGCCATGACAATGGTCCCCAGATTGTTTTACTCACTGCATTCAATGTGCAGTAGAAATCAGATGTTCATCATGAACCGGTACGCTGGAAAAACTCTTACGGCGATGGCGTGCCAAGTGGATTGGTCCCAGGTGGAACACTGCTCCCATCTGGCGCAGCGGGAGAACTTTCACCCGTTGGCTTTGGATCGGTCCCTTCAGTGGAAAGCGACGGTCCTGGAACGCTGCCGGCCGCTGGTGTTCCTTCTGCATTTGTTCCGACCGGAACAGACACGCCAGGAACAGAGGTCTCCTGCGTGGAACCCGTTGCCGGCAATTCTGCTCCGGGATTTGCTGCAGGCGACGTTCCCGGAGCATCTGATGGACTTTGTTTAGCGTCTGATGCACCTGGTTCGGCACCTGCTGGAGCTGATTTTTCAGCTTCCTTGGCGGCCGTTTCTTCTGTCTTCGCCTGCGTCTTAGATTCCTCGGGTGTCATATACAGAGTCAATAGTCCGCCGATGCGGACTTCAATCAGAAGTGGGTCTGCCATTGCGGCGTTCATCAATTCGGTTCCAGTTGCAGCCCCAGCCCCAGCACCCATCATGCCCGAGCCACCACCCTCAGGAGAATAGCCACCTTCACCAGACATGCCACCGCGTCCGGAGAAGCCTTCTCCAAATCCGGCACCGCCGCCGCCACCCATACCACCTTGCAAATCACCACCTGACATTCCCATTCCCATTCCGCTGCCCGACATGCCCATTCCGCTGCCCGACATGCCACCAGACATCCCTTCCCCACCACCATAACCGCCAGACATGCCTCCACCGCCACCGGCAGAGCGGGACTTGATTTCTACCCGTACAATTTCAACAGGGAAATCGGAATTGGTGAGTTTTGCCAGCAAATCCGGCAGGCGCTCATCGCGAATCAAAACGTCCAATAGAAATGCACGGGTCTTGTACCCTTGATCTTTTTCATCATCGACGTAGCGAACTTCTTTTGTCGAGGAAGCGGATTTACCTCCGACCCCTGATTTTTGCGAACCCATATCACCCATCATCGAGCTATCGCTCCCGCCGAATCCGCCCATTCGTCCACCACCTGCGCCTGCCGCAGGGCCAAATTCTTCAATCAGCACATCTCCACCGCTATTTCCTTCAAAGGCGCTTCCTGGATGTGTATGCGCCACAGCGCCACCACCTCCACCGCCAGATATTTCACCTTCGCCTCCGCCCATTCTCATGCTACCCATTCCGCCACCGCCCATTCCGCCACCGCCCATTCCGCCACCGCCCATTCCGCCACCGCCCATTCCGCCACCGCCCATTCCGCCGCTCTTGGCACCCGGTTTTGTCTTGCGGTCACCGCCACGCAACGTCAACTGCTTGATTTCTGGTACCTGGGATTCTGTGATTCGTGTGGCCGAATCGTTAGTCTTCGAAATGGAAGTCAAGAGTGCCTTTAGCAACCAGATGTCTTCCTGATTTGACCAGATTTCGTTGGATGACGGATAATTAATCTGCCACTTGTCGAATGGTTGCCGAGTGATCCGATTGGCGTCCACCAGCACAAGTCCCTCACCGGTGTCGTGCTGAAAAGGTTGCACGATCTTCAGCAGATCTTCAATTTGTGTCTGATAAATCGACACCCAGCGTTCGCGAGTTTCCTTCGAATTTACATCAGCAAAGTAAGCAATCTTCTGCATTTCGCTGCGAAGCTGTTCAGGCCATTCCCGGGCAGCCTGCTGGCGCTTCCACAATTGAAGCGACGCAGTCTTGTACGCTCCCACATCCAGATCATTTTCTTTCTTGCCACCTGCCACCCAAGCTTCATTTGGGTCTGTCTTGCCCTTGTCCGCACTACTGAATGACTCATCAACTGATTTTTTTCGGAGGTCTGTCTTCGTGGCCAGATCACCGCTCGCATTCCACCATCCGACGAGGACGAAGATCAGTGCCAAGCCAAAACAGATCCAATATCGTTGCTTCAAAATTGGTTGAAGTTTTTCCATGACTCAAAACTCCCGACGAACTGTCTTACAGGATGAATTCTAATCAAATCGGATGGCGATCACTATTTTTTGTTTGCTGCGTCCGCATCTTCTGCGACCGGAGGGCGTGGATCAGTTTCCTTGCGATCCTTTTCCAATGTTGGAAGCCATACAAACTGAACCACGAAATCCGTGCGATCAATCGTCTGGATTTTTTCTTTTTGCTGTTCTGCCAGCAAAGGGCCACCCTGTCCGATCTGGCCACTCCCAGCCGCTCCGCCACCCATTCCAGGGAATCCAGAAGCTCCGCCGCCACCCATTCCCGGAGATCCACTACCCGGCCCTTGCATCATACCTTGTCCACCGCCGTACGTTCCGCCACCGATGCCTTCTGCATCTCCGCCACCCTCAGCACCATCGCCGCCCATGTATCCGCCAGCGCCACCCATCATTCCGCCAGCACCACCCATCATTCCGCCAGCACCACCCATCATTCCGCCAGCACCACCCATCATTCCGC